>CAYTBO010000089.1:0-12082 GCA_964436055.1 uncultured Ohtaekwangia sp. | reverse complement strand
ACGTACGGTTCTGTGAGAGGCTTGAGGGTGAAACTCCCTCTTGCCTACTCAGCGGAATAGCATCGACAGAATCTTTACCACAGAGCGCACAGAGGGCTTTGGCTTCTATGTGGCTCTTTGTGAAATAACCACTCACTTTAACTCAGTTCTTCATCATTGAACAAGTTCTTATTAATTAGTATATACAGTATTCATCAATCTTAAATCAGTGGAAAAAAATAAATAAGTGCCAAATGCTTTCAAAAATTCATCCTGACATGAATGTTTATTTGATACCATATTTTTTTGATATTTAACCTATGGGTAATCTCACCACTATCATCATTCTTCTGGCCATTGTCACCGCCCTGGCACAGGTCACCGACAAGATCAGAGTGCCTTACCCGATTATGCTGGTCATTGCCGGTATAGGAATAAGCCTTATTCCGGGATTGCCTCACATTACACTGGACGCCGAAGTAGTGTTCTTGTTGTTTTTACCTCCTGTTCTTTATGCAGCCGCGTGGAATACATCGCTCATCGATTTTAAGGAAGCTGCACGGCCCATCTCCTTGTTGGCTGTTGGATGCGTACTGTTTACCACCGCTTTGGTAGCATGCGTGGCACACTATTTTATTCCGGGGTTTGGCTGGGCCGAATCTTTTGTATTGGGGGCCATCATTTCACCACCCGATGCAGTGGCGGCAACATCGGCCACCAAAGGATTGAAACTGCCCAGACGGATTATTACCATACTGGAAGGCGAGAGCCTGGTAAATGATGCCACAGGTTTGATTGCCTACCGATACGCTGTGGCGGCAGTTGCTTCTGGTTCTTTTATCTGGTGGCTGGTTTCTATCAACTTCTTTTATGTAGCCATTGTCGGCATACTCATCGGATTGCTAATGGGAGTAATATTTCGTTGGATACATAAAATTACACCCAACAACGCCCTTACCGATACCACCTTTACTTTGCTGGCACCTTTCACATCTTATTTATTGGCTGAAGAAATTCATGCATCTGGCGTATTGTCGGTAGTGACCTGTGGATTATTCTTAAGCTACTATTCTTCTGAAATTTTTGATCATCGTACACGGCTTCAGGCTACCGCCGTATGGGAAGTGCTTATTTTTCTTGTCAATGGAATCATATTTATACTTATAGGTCTTCAGTTGCCTATGGTGCTGGAAAATATACAAGATCACTCAATGGGTGAACTCATTGCCTATGGTGCATTAATTAGCCTGGCCACTATTATCGTTCGATTGATCTGGATTTACCCTGGCGCTTATTTACCGAGATGGCTCAATAAGGGGATACGGGAACGCGAGCAAAGACCTGGCATTGGGGCGGTTACGGTGGTTGGATGGTCAGGCATGCGGGGTGTGGTTTCGCTGGCGGCAGCCTTGGCCCTTCCATTGACTGTGGGTGATGGCGTAGATTTTCCCAATCGGGACTTTATTATTTTTCTGACATTCAGTGTAATCTTCGCTACACTCGTGTTGCAAGGACTTACCCTGCCCTGGCTGATACGATGGTTGAAGCTAACGGATGATAATACGATGATGAGGCAACATGATGAGGGGGCAAGATTGAAAATTGCCTTTTCCGCCATCGAACACATTGAATCCAATTATACCTTGAGCTTGTCTCCCGCCGTACTTGATCAGATCAAAACGAAATATGAAATTCGGATTCATCGGATGCAGAGGGATACGTCAGAGAAGAAATTGAGTAACGAACAGATCAAAGAGTTTCTGACTATTCAGAAAGAATTAATCAGTCGCGAGCGGGAGGAGATCAGGAAACTGAAAAGAGAATCAAAGATTAACGAAGAAGTACTTCGGAAAATAGAATACGAACTCGATCTGGAAGAAAGTCGATTGATGATGGAACTGGAATAGTCCCTAGTTGCTGGTAACGGGTAACAGGAAACCGGCAACTAGAAACCAAATATTAGCAGAACTCGTCAAATACTTGCACCAGGTGTTCACCGATCATCTGTGCATTTCTTCCTTCAATGTGATGTCTTTCAACAAAATGCACCAGCTCTCCATCTTTAAACAAGGCGATGGAAGGTGAGGAGGGAGGGTAAGGCAGCGTGTATTGACGTGCTTTAGCCACAGCTTCCACATCAGCACCTGCAAACACGGTGGTTAAATGATCGGGCTTCTTGCTGCTGTTTTGCACAGCCCATTTTATGCCGGGTCTGGCTGCGCCGGCAGCGCATCCGCATACGGAGTTCACTACCAAAAGCGTTGTGCCTTTTTGATCTTTCAATTCCTGATCCACTTCTTCAGGTGTTCTCAATTCTTTGAAGCCTGCGTTGGTCAGATCATTGCGCATCGGGGCTACTAATTGTTCGGGGTACATATGATTAGTTTTGAATTTTAAATTATAAATTTTGAATTATAAGAAGCCAAGTTCAAGTTTTGCTGCCTCGCTCATCATATCCTGAGTGTAAGGCGGATCAAATGTAAGTTCTACCTTTACATCGTTCACCCCTTCAATCGCTTTTATTTTTTGCTCTACTTCGCCAGGTATTACCTCTGCTGAAGGACATGAAGGCGAAGTTAATGTCATTAATACATAAACATTGTTAACCGGGTATACATTGATTTCATAAATCAATCCCAGTTCAAATACATCAACTGGTATCTCTGGATCATAAACTGATTTAATGGCAGCAATGACCTTATCCCTCATTTCTCCTTTTTGCGTTTCAATAGTTGTCACTTGATCTTTAGATTCTTGATTCATGACATCTCTATTTGAGTTTTAAACGCTAAAGCGTACATTTTTATTTGTTTAATCATGGCTGCAAAACCATTGGAACGTTGCGTGCCTATAAATCGTTCCATGCCGATCTTTTGCATAAAACTAAGTTCAGATTTTAGAATTGCCTCTGGGGTTTGTCCTGAATATATTCTAAGCAGCAAGCTCACGAGGCCTTTAGTAATAGCCGTGTTGCTATCTGCAGAAAAGAAGATGCGTTCATTTTCCATCTTTGCAGACAACCATACTTTGGATTGACAGCCTTTAACAATATTATCTTCCGATTTTTCTTCTTTGTTCATCTCAGGAAGTTTTTGGCCTAGTTCCATAATATATAACACGGTCATTTCCTGATCGCCATCCAACAAGCTGAATTCGTTTACAATTTCTTCCTGTATTGCGGCAATGTTTTTCAAGGTTTCAAAAAATTTACAATCCGTTGAATACCTTCTGCAAGACTATCAATTTCTTCTTTTGTGTTGTACACGGCAAACGAGGCACGCACAGTTCCCTCTATCCCGAATCGCTCCATAAGTGGTTGCGTACAATGGTGTCCTGTACGTACCGCGATACCTCTTGTATCCAGCATTTGTCCGATATCAAATGGATGAATGCCTTCGATCACAAAAGACAGAACGCTTACTTTTTTATCAGCCGTACCGATGATGCGTACACCAGGAATCGATTTTATTTTTTCCGTTGCATAGCGTAGCAGCTCATGTTCATGCTGGGCGATGTTATCTTTGCCCAATTCATTCACATAGGCAATGGCTTCACCAAACGCAATGACATCTCCAATATTGGGTGTGCCGGCTTCAAACTTATAAGGCAAATCATTGTAAGTTGTTTTTTCAAAGGTCACTTCTTTGATCATTTCGCCTCCGCCCATGTAAGGAGGCATTTTCTCCAGCCACTCTTTCTTCCCGTAAAGGACACCTACGCCCGTTGGGCCATACATCTTGTGCGATGAAAGACAATAAAAGTCTGCATCCAGATCCGATACGTCAATGGGTAAATGAGCAGCGGCTTGCGCACCATCAATTAATACAACGGCTCCCTTCTCATGTGCCAGTCGTATAATTTCTTTAACCGGATTGATGGTCCCCAGGCTGTTGCTCGCATGATTGACGGCAACTATTTTGGTTTTTCCCGTCAATAATGATTTATAAGCATCAAGGTCAATTTCTCCGCTATCTGAAACGGGGATCACCTTGAGCTTTGCATTTCTTTCTTCACACAGCATTTGCCAGGGCACAATATTGCTATGATGTTCAAGCGCAGAAATGATGATCTCGTCACCTTCGTTAATAAATGCTCGGCCATAACTGGAGGCTACCAGATTAATACTTTCGGTAACACCTCGGGTGAAAATAATTTCAGCCGATGAAGTTGCATTCAGAAATTTTTGGGCGGCCTCTCGTGTATCCTCATAAGCCCGGGTGGCTTTTTCCGCCAGGGTATGGATGCCACGATGAATGTTAGCGTTATAACCTTCGTAATAAGCGGTGATTTTTTTGATGACCCGCTCAGGTTTTTGAGAAGTTGCGGCATTGTCGAAATAGACAAGCGGTTTTCCATTCACCTGCTGATGAAGGATTGGAAAAGCTTCTCTGATCTTATTGATATCTAATTTGGCTGGCGCGGAAACTATCATATCAGAAGTTTTTATGTAGTCGCTCCGAGATCATATCATCTAAGTAGGTTCGTAGTTTTTCATCTTTCACAGCCTCCACTACTTCCCCGGCAAATGCATAAAGCAGCATGGCCTTGGCTGTTGATTTGGGTATTCCCCGGGACTGCAGGTAGAATACAGCCTCCTCATCAAGTTGGCCAATAGTACAGCCATGAGAACATTTTACGTCATCAGCCCAAATTTCTAATTGCGGTTTGGTATTGATGGTGGCGGAATCCGACAATAGAATGTTTCTGTTGGATTGAAAGGCGTTCGTTTTCTGCGCCAATGGCCTCACAAAAATTTTCCCGTTAAAAACACCTTTCGACTGATCGTCCATCAGGGCTTTATACAATTCGTTGCTGACAGAATTAGGTTTTTTGTGATCTACCACTGTATGATTATCGATCAGGGAATCGCCGGTGGCCAGAGATAAACCATAAAAGTGAGACTCGCATCCTTCGCCATCGATGATGATGGTGAGGTTGTTGCGGATCAATTTTCCATTGAGCGTAAAAGTAAATGTATCGATGCGACTTGCATCTTGTTGATAAATTGTCGTGTTGGATACCTGAATAAGCTGCCCCGGATCGTTTTGTATTTTGCAATAGGTGAACGAGCCATTCCTGTCCACCATCACTTCTTCGTTGACAGAATTAAAAACCGGCTGTGATCCTGATGTGTTTGTTTTTTCAATGATACGCAGTGAGGCATTTTCTTCTACCCATACAAAAAGTCTTGTATGTGAAGTTACTTTAGTTTCTTTCGCATCGTGGTGGTGATAAACGATGAGTGGCGCCTCTACTACGATGCCTTTGGGTACGTGAATAAACAAACCGTCTTGCCTGAAGGCATCGTTCAGCAAGGCAAATGGATCTTTCTGACTCTTCAGGTTTCCTAATTTGTTCAGAATTTCAGGATGACTTTCCATGGCCTCGTGCAAAGGCTTGATGGTAAGTTTTGCGTCAGCAGCAATAGAAGAATCTCTTGCACTGAACTTTCCGTTAATGAAAACTATTTTATTGCCACCAAATTGTTCCAGCAGGCTATCCTGAACTTTCGATTCGATTGATGGAGAATCATTGTATAATTCATTTGCTTCAAAATGCTTTGCAAGTGTTTTTACTACTGGCGTGAACTTATATTCCTCACTTTTGCTGTCGGGTAGTCCTGCTTTCTTAAACTCCTTTAGAGCACTTTTGCGCTGAAGCTTAAAATCGTCCGTTTTAACCAGGCTAGAGGATTGTAAAAGTTGATCGGTATAAGTTTGTTTTTTTTCCTTTACGCTCATAGTCAGGCAACCTCCACTTCATTTTTTATCCAATCATATCCTTTTTCCTCCAGTTCAAGTGCCAGTTCCTTTGATCCTGATTTAACAATTCTGCCTTTGTACAATACGTGCACATAGTCCGGCACAATGTATTCGAGTAATCGCTGATAGTGAGTTACCACGATGATGGCGTTGTCCTTCGTGCGCAGTTTATTCACGCCATTGGATACGATGCGCAGTGCATCGATATCCAATCCAGAATCGGTTTCATCCAATAGGGAAAGTTTAGGCTCCAGCATTGCCATTTGAAATATTTCGTTTCGCTTCTTTTCGCCACCGGAAAATCCTTCATTCAGGGAGCGGTTAAGCAGGGACTGGTCAATTTCAACCAATTTCATTCTTTCTTTCATCAACGTAAGAAAGGATACTGCATCCAAAGCAGCCTGACCTCTGTATTCACGAATTTTATTCAGCGCGGTCTTCATAAAGTTGACCGTACTTACACCAGGAATCTCAACTGGATATTGAAAGGCCAGAAAAATTCCCTCGCGTGCACGATCTTCGGGATCCATGGCCAGTAAGTCTTTACCTAGAAATTCAATCGATCCATCAGTGACTTCAAAATCTTCTCTCCCTGCCAGTACAGATGCCAACGTACTTTTTCCTGATCCATTAGGGCCCATGATAGCGTGAACCTCCCCGGGTTTTACTTCCAGATTGATTCCGTTCAGTATTTCATTCTCCTCAATACGAGCGTGTAAATTTTTTATTTTTAGCATTTGTTAATTCAATGTTTTAATTCGAGTTTCATTACCCTACAGATCCTTCAAGCGTAAGCGCCAAGAGTTTTTGAGCTTCTACAGCAAATTCCATGGGCAGTTGCTTCAATACTTCTTTCGCGTAACCATTCACGATCAGCGCAACAGCGGCTTCTTCATCAATTCCTCTTTGCAGGCAATAGAAAATCTGATCCTCCCCAATTTTTGACGTCGTGGCTTCGTGCTCTACATGGGCTGATTTATTTTCCACATCGATGTAGGGGAATGTATGCGCTCCACATTGGTCTCCCATTAAAAGTGAATCACACTGGGAGAAGTTACGCGCATTTTCCGCACGCTTTAAGATATGTACTTGCCCGCGATAGCTGTTTTGTGACTTGCCGGCAGAGATACCCTTGGAAACAATTCTAGACTTGGTGTTCTTGCCGATGTGAATCATTTTTGTTCCTGTGTCTGCTTGCTGGTAATTATTAGTAACAGCAACAGAGTAAAATTCACCGCTGGAGTAATCTCCTTTCAAAATGCAGGATGGATATTTCCACGTTATAGCTGATCCGGTTTCAACCTGTGTCCAGGAAATTTTTGAATGATCTCCGGCACAAATTCCACGTTTGGTTACAAAGTTATAGATACCACCTTTGCCTTGCTTGTTGCCAGGATACCAGTTCTGTACTGTTGAATATTTTATTTCGGCATCTTTCATGGCATACAATTCCACCACGGCAGCATGCAATTGATTTTCATCACGCATCGGTGCGGTGCATCCTTCTAAGTAACTAACGTATGATCCTTCTTCTGCGATGATCAAAGTTCTTTCAAATTGTCCGGTGTTGGCTGCGTTGATCCGGAAATAGGTTGACAACTCCATGGGGCATTTTACACCTTTAGGAATGTAGCAGAAGGATCCGTCTGAAAATACGGCTGAATTCAACGCAGCAAAATAGTTGTCGTTTGCCGGCACGACTGAACCTAAATATTTTTTAATTAATTCCGGATGCTCTTTCACTGCTTCACTGAATGAGCAAAAAATTATTCCCAGCTCACCCAGTTTATCTTTAAAAGTAGTTGCAACAGAAATACTGTCTATCACAGCATCTACGGCTACGCCAGTCAGGCGCTTTTGTTCTGTTAAGGATATGCCTAGTTTTTCAAATGTTTTGATTAGTTCAGGATCAACTTCATCCATGCTTTTCGGCTGCACTTTTTGTTTGGGAGCAGAGTAGTATATAATATCCTGATAATTGATGGCAGGGTACTTGACATTGGGCCACGTTGGCTCTACCAGGGTGGTCCAGTGGCGGTAGGCTTTTAGTCTCCATTCCAGGAGCCATGCAGGCTCGTTTTTTCGGGCGGAGATAAACCTAACGATATCCTCACTCAGACCCTTGGGAGCGGAGTCAGTTTCGAGATTTACATTCCAACCGTGTTCGTATTCCTTAGATGTAAATTCTTCAAGTACTTGATTGTCCTTACTCATTCGTGATTATTTAGACTAATTTTAAATAATACTCAAAAATACTAACAAATATTCGCTTTTAAGGTTTCAAAAAGGCCAAATTTTCTTAATCCGCCAGCTTTATAGTTCTATCCAGACTCTCCTCAAGGGATATTATGGTTTCCGTTCTATCGATCCCTTCTACTTGTTGCATTTTATTGTGCAGTACTTCTTTAAGGTGGTCGGTATCGCGGCAATAAATTTTGACAAACATAGAGTAATTGCCGGTGGTGTAGTGAATGCTGGTTATCTCCGGTATCTCCTTTAATTTAGCCAATACACTATCATAAAGGCCACTTTTTTCCAGGTAAATGCCTATGAAAGCGCAAATATCATAGCCAAGTTTGCCGTAATTAATGCGCAAGGTATTTTTCTCAACAATCCCTGCTTCCTCCATTTTATTCATGCGCACATGCACTGTTCCCTGTGAAACATGCACTCGTTTGGCAACTTCAGTAAAAGGCCTTTTAGCATTCTCGGTCAGTATATCGAGTATCTGAAGGTCTGTATTATCAATTGCGTAATTTTTGGCCATATGCTGCTAGTGATTTTGACAAATATTCAATGAATATGCTAAAATATTATAAATATTCTATTTTTTATTTCAATTTTTGAACATTATAGCGATGTGTGCTTCCTTTGTTGAAGAATTATACAATGTAGGGTGTTGAAACTGGCAGACAAGCCCTCCTGTCTCGGGGGTGGAGAGCAAAGGATAAACACAGGATATTGTCCCGCTGAAAAGCAGGGACTAGGGTTGACCACTAAATTAGGTTTTCTTGTCCTGAGGCTAACTTCTCCGTGGAGGTTCGAACCCTCCCTCTACAGCAAGGCCCCGGTCTCTTCTTAGGTAGGATCGGGGCTATTTTTTTTGTTTGACAAACCAGAATATCATCCGTCCGTTCCAATCATCCTTTGCATAATCCGTATTTAAGTTGATAACGTGGTAATTTTTGGCTAATTAGTAAGTTGGTTGAAAAATCCATTTATCAATGCAAAACTTCCCTTGGTTCAAGAATTACCCAAAAGGAATTCCTTACGAAATCGGTGAATACGAATACAATTCGCTGATCGATATGTTTGATACGGCTTGTCAAAAGTATGACGACCGCATCGCCTTTGAGAATTTTGGAAGGCAAATGACATTTCGTGAATTGGAATCACACGTCAATAGTTTTGCCGCTTACCTGCAGCTTGAACTAGGGTTGAAAAAGGGAGATCGCATTGCCATACAAATGCCAAATCTGCTTCAATTCCCCATTGCTTTTTTTGGTGCTATTAAGGCTGGTCTTATTGTGGTAAACACCAATCCGCTCTATACACCTCCGGAAATGAGGCATCAATTCAAAGATGCCGGCATATCCGCAGTGGTGATTGTGGCCAACTTTGCAAAACAGCTTGAGGTCATTAAGCACGAAATTCCCGCTAGGCATATCATTATCACTCACATGGGTGATATGTTGGGCACAGTGAAAGGCGGGATTGTTGACTTTGTGGTGAAGTATATTAAGAAGTTGGTTCCTGCGTACAGCATCCCTGAAGCGATCTCATTCAAATCGGTCCTGAAAAAAGGGGCAAAGCTGAAATACACGAAACCCGCTATAGCTATTGAAGATGTGGCGGTGCTTCAATATACAGGTGGAACTACCGGAATATCAAAAGGCGCGCAGTTGTCGCATCGAAATCTGATTGCGCACAACCAGATGATTGCGCATTGGTTTAAGCCCTATATGCGCCCCGATCGTGAGGATCTGATCATTACAGCCATTCCGATGTATCATATATTTGCCCTTACCGTGAATGGACTGCTTATGTTTACCTCGGGTGTAAAGAATGTGATGATTACAAATCCCCGGGATATGCCAGGGTTTGTAAAGGAATTGCGAAAGCATAAGTTTAGTATAGTTACCGGAGTTAATACCTTATTTAATGGTCTGCTTAATAATCCTGATTTTAAAGACCTTGATTTCTCCAGATTGGCTGGAGCTGTTGGCGGGGGAATGGCCGTGCAGGATGCGGTAGCTCAGCGATGGGAAGAGGTAACAGGAAAACCGTTGGTAGAAGGCTATGGCCTGAGTGAGACATCTCCTGTGCTCTGCTGCAATCCATTGGATGGAAAACACCGACGGGGATATATTGGTATTCCGGTGCCTAGTACGGAGGTTGCCATAGTTGATGACAATGGCAACCCGGTGGAAGCAGGGAAGACGGGTGAAATCTGTGCACGTGGCCCGCAGGTAATGCGTGGCTACTGGGAGAAAGATAACGAAGGTGTATTTTATCCCGGTGATTGGTTCAAAACCGGTGATATTGGCTACATGGACGAAGAAGGTTACTTCAAGATTGTAGACCGAAAGAAAGACATGATTAAAGTGTCTGGCTTCAATGTGTTTCCCAATGAAATTGAAAACGTTATAGCCGGCAATCCGAAAGTTCTGGAAGTGGCTGCCATTGGCGTTCCTCACGAAAAGTCGGGTGAAGCAATCAAGGTATATATCGTTAAGAAGGATCCTTCTCTTACTGAAGAAGAGTTATTGGAATATTGTCGCGCCAGTCTCACCAATTATAAAGTTCCGAAATTTATTGAGTTCATTTCGGAAGTTCCGAAATCAAATGTAGGAAAAATATTAAGAAGGATTTTAAAGGAAAAACATGAGAAGGAAAACGCTTGAATGTAAAAAAAACGTTAAGGAAACAACATCACGGTAATTATTCATTGAGCCATAGCCAATTATCAGATAGCCCAAAAGACTTTCCTGGCGTGGCTGTGACCCGGGGTTTAAACATTCTATTAATAACGCAAGAAGATTTTTTGGCAGGATCAACCTATTCAGTTTCTTATCTTGCAAAAGCATTATCAGTCCGGGGAAATAAGGTTTATGTGGCGGCACGTCCAAATTCTGTGTTACATGAGCTGATTGCCAATATGCCGGAAGTAACATTTTTGCCAATCACCATCCGGTCGCGTTTTGATAGAGCCTCCATCCGGCTTTTAAAATTTTGGGTAAACAGTTATAATTTGGAGGTAATCAATGGTCAATCCAGCAAAGATCGCTATATCACTATTTTCGCGCGTATGTTTTATGGAGTGAAGGCGCGGTTGTTTCATACCCGCAGACAATATCCGATGAGTGTTGGTGGATACCTGCAGCGCAAATTCTATGTAGCAGGTACTGATAAAATTATAACCATCAGCGAAGAGCTAAAGCAAATCTTTGTAAAGAAGGGTTTCCCGGCAAATCACATTCATGTAATACACAATGGCATTCCAGCCTGGCGGTATCAGCAATGGAGCGAAATAGAAGTTAACCGGTTAAGGAACGAACATCACATTCGGCCGGGCGAAATTGTAATTGGAAGCGTATCGAGATTAAAACGTCAGGATCAGATTTTGCGGGCCATGGCTGTGGTAAACCGGCCAGAGATAAAAATTTTAATTGTGGGCGTTGAGGTGGGGTATTTCGATTCGTTGTGCAAAACCTTAAGCCTGAAAAACCCGGTTATCTACACCGGTGCTGTTAATGGCCAGTGCGTACTGAACTATTATAAACTACTAACTGTAAATATTCTAGCCTCCATCAGCGATGGATTTGGGTTGGTTTTGCTGGAAGCCATGGCTATGGGAGCGGCAGTAATTGCCACTCGCTTTGGGGGAATAATTGATGTGGTGAAACATGACGTAAATGGTTTACTTTTTAATGATGGCGATTGTGAAACCCTCGCGGAACAAATCAAAATGCTTATTGATGACCAGACATTGCGGCAGCGATTGGTTGAAAACGGTTATAAGACTGCTTTAGAGGAGTTTAGTATTGAAAAAACGGCTTTGTGCTACGAATCGTTTTTTAAGGAACAAATTGAACTCGCAAAATCTCCTTAGCCGTTGACTTTAATCTGGTTGCTGTTATTTTTTAGAGACAACTGCATAATCCTGATTTTACGCATATAGGCTCAAGTCATTTAGCTTCACAGCGGATTATTATAGGCTCTTAGCCTGAACCGGTTACTTACTATTTGAATACATTAACGTGCAGGGAAATTTTGCGTCTCAGCGTCTTAGCTTGTGCCATGAAGTTCTTTTAAAGATGATGAGAAAATGGTTCATCGAC
>CAYTBO010000088.1:0-12213 GCA_964436055.1 uncultured Ohtaekwangia sp. | reverse complement strand
CTTAATCCATATGCTATTCAGGAAGGCAATACCAGTCGCATATTGCCCATGCGAAATCCTAATCCAAGAAAAGACTTCGTTAATCCCGATGTGAGTTATGACAACCTTATCAACAAGTGTCAGTATAGAGGACTTGATGATGGCTCCATTTACTACTCCGAGGATTATAGAAATTTTGTTCTCAACCATCGCAGCTCTTTCAACTCAACGGCTCAGGCATTGATTGACAAGGGTGATCTGGAAAAAGCGAGAAATGCATTGCTTTTCAGTATTGAAAAAATGGCAGACAAAGCGGTGCCTTACGATCACACGGCGGCCGAAACGGTAAACCTGCTGTTTCAGGTAGGTGAAAAAGAAAAAGCCATTGAGATCGCAAACATCATAGGCGACCGGGCAGATGAAATGGCTGTCTATCTCATCGGCAAAGGATATGGACTCACCTTGGAAATCAGAAGGAACATTTACATTATGGGTGAACTTCAAACCATCCTGCTGGAAAATGGAGAGACTGACCTGGCCACTAAATTTGAGAATATGTATGATCGCCACGTTCGCAATTTGCAAATCAACGAAGGACCACCCAGCGATTATTAATTAGTCGTTCCTTAAAAGACTTCAAGCAGGAGCAGATTTTAGAAAATCCTTGAAGGTATTCATTGAGGTAAATGCTATCGCTGTTGCGTGGCTTACTTCGTTTTTGTTTCCTATAGAAAGGTTGTAGTCCGCGCAATCTTCAGGGGCCCCGCAAACATTGCGTCTCAGCGTTTTAGCAGTTTGATTTTGATAATAGTCCTTATGGTGATCGTTATCCGGCTTTACCGCGGAGACGCAAAGGCACCAAGAAAAGTACATAAAAAGCGATTTTAGAAAACATAGAAGTACTCATTGATGTAGATGCATTCGCTGTTGCGCGGCTGACTTTGTTTTGCTTGCTATTGATAGCATCCTGGATTTATTTCTGAACTATTAAGAATAAATCCAGCGCAGTGGAAGCCTCTTGGGTGACCAGGTAATTTTCATGGCTAATGGTCAAAACCAAATCATCGTCTTTTGATTTTAGTTTATTTCTATTCCAGCGATTTAACATTTCATATGGAATTTTCAGCAAGCCCGATGGAAGCCTGTGCTGCAAGTCAAAAATATCCAACCGGGTAATGCGTTCGACCGATTTCTTGTTCTCTTCGTAATATTTCATCACCCTGTTATCCCCGGTAATCCCTTGCATTTCCGAGTTTGAAAATATGCGGTGCGAAAGGTTCAGCAATTCATCCGCAGTATATTCACGAATGTGCCAGGGATTGCGGGACAAACTCATCACACGATTGGGTGTGGTAAGATAGGCTTTGCCCCCCGGCTTGAGTACACGATGAATTTCCTGAAGAAAAGCAACATCATCCCGTATGTGCTCAATCACCTGAAAGCTGAGAACAAAATCGTACGCATTGTTTACTAGCCCTTGAAAGGGCGGAATGTTGCCACTTAAAAAATTGCCTTGCGGATGTTTTTCCCGCAAACGCTGTATGACCTCTTCAATTTTGTCAATCGCTGTATACCTGTTCGCGTGGTGCATGATCAACTCAACACCCCTGCCTTCCCCGCAACCTACTTCCAGAATATCTCCTGAGATTAGATGTTCCACCACAACATAAGGCTTCAACAATCGTTGATGCAAAGGATTGTCAGAGGGCAACTGATCTGAGGTGATTTCGGTGGTAAAGACTTTGGTCATTAAAAAAAAATATTTAGGCGCAAAATTAACCCAATCCTTTAAAATATCGTTGTAATTTTGATAGCGAAAGAGATGCTATGAACGTACGAATTTCAATTTTTCTTGCCCTCCTTTTGAGTTTTCATTCGAATGCACAGTCGCTTTCAAGCGAAAACCTCGCACACCTGTACAATCCGAATGATGAAATCAATTTCAATTGGCGAATGATGAAATCAGAGGGAAAGATGAGAATTGATTATTCATTGGCGCCCACCATTACGGACTCCTCTCCGGAAATGTTTTTTGTACAATGGGAAGAAAGAGATTCCTTCTCTCAAAATGATGGGAAGTTTATTCAACAAGACTCTGTACTGCTGTCACGTGACGAAAAAAGAAAAGGAAGTGTTGCAGTTGACGTAAGGGATGCTCCCTGGCTGTTGGTAATTAAAGTTACCATGGTCACAACCTCAAAGGCTTGGCTTTTTCCAATTATGATTGAAAAAAACTATCCCGTCAACGGATCTATAAAAGCAAATGGAGAAATAGTTTTTGAACCATACATTACAGCGGGTAAATCATATACGATTGAAGGCCCTTCTTCCAACGCACAGCTTTTTATTTATTATTACTCCCGGGCATTCTCGTCACCCCTTCCTCCTTTCTCAGAAAACACAGGAGCCGCAGACCCTCTGTTACTTCCCGATTCTACATTCAACATCAGCAACAAAGCAGACATATCTTTTGCCAAAGAGGGATTGTATCTTGTTCAGGCCGACACAAATTCAGCGGAAGGCTTTTCTTTTCGGGTAAAGACTGGCGCATTTCCAAAATATACGCGCATCGAAGACCTCACCCAACCCATAGTATTTGTAAGCACACAGGAAGAGTATGCCACATTACAAAATTCCAACGGTGACAAAGTTACTTTTGATAAAACGGTATTGGGCATCACACGCGACAAAGACAGAGCCAGGCGCTTTATGAGAAGTTATTTCAACCGCGTAGAACTGGCCAATCTTTATTTCAGCTCGTATAAGGAGGGCTGGAAGACCGACAAGGGAATGATCTTCATTATTTTCGGACTGCCTGATGAAATTCGAAAGACAAGTCAAAACGAAATATGGTATTATAAAAATACCAGAACCAAGTTTGTATTCATCAAAAGAGGCAGTGTATACGATCCGAATTATTATGTGCTGCAGCGCGATGAAAAATTTGCGGAGCTGTGGTACAATACCGTAGACTTGTGGAGAAAGAGCCGATTCTGAAAAGCAACTTCATCTGCATCGTACAAGGGGTTTGCCTTTGACAAAGGTTCTGAAAGTACCGTCCGTATTCGTCAATGGCAGACAAACCAGGTAATTCGGATGCATCGCTTGGGTTTAACTTTTCATTTGCTGAAATTGACTTTTTATGCACAATCAGGAAATGATATTTGGAACCCGGGCTGTGATGGAAGCGGTAAGAGCCGGCCGTCAAATTGAAAAAATTTTTTTGCAGACTGGTCTGAATAATGACCTGATCAAGGAATTGATATCTGTGGCACGGGAAAGCAATGTGCCCCTCTCCTTTATACCTCAGCAAAAACTCAACAAACTTTCCGGCAAAAATCATCAAGGTGTAATCTGCATGCTTTCTGTTGTGAAATACGCAACCCTGGAGGATCTGATTGACAAGGCGTATAGTGATGGCCTGGAGCCATTTTTCATCATTCTGGACAGGATCACGGATGTACGAAACTTTGGAGCTATTGCGCGCACGGCCGATTGTGCAGGTATTACAGGCATCATCATACCCGATAAGGGCAATGCGCCTATCACCGGTGACGCCATGAAAACTTCCGCAGGAGCCCTTAGCTTTTTGCCGGTGGTGCGTGTCACAGATTTAAGAAAAGCCATAAAGAGTTTGAAGGAAAATGGAATTCAGGTTTTGGCCTGTACCGAAAAGGCGTCAATGGCGCTTTACGAAGCTGACCTGAAGGCGCCTGTTGCGTTGATGCTGGGCTCGGAAGAAGATGGCATTTCACAAGACCTCATCAAAGAAGCCGATCATCTGGTAAAAATTCCCATGTATGGAAACATCGGCTCGCTGAATGTGTCGGTAGCTGCGGGTATTGCGCTCTACGAAGTAATCAGACAGAAAAACTATAAATAGTCGTTGCCGTTGGGTTTTGCTTTCAGGTCGTTTACAAATCTTCTGAAAAGCTCTTCTTTATCTTTTTGACAAACGATAACCACATTGTCAAACTCGCCTACGAGGTATCCATCCAGTCCTTGTACTACAATCAGCTTGTCGTGCGAACCTTTTACCACCGAATTTCTGGTTTCGTAAACCATAGCGTTGGCCTGTATGACATTGCGATCTTTATCCTTTTCCTTTATTTCATAGAGCGAACTCCATGATCCCAGATCGGACCAAGCAAAATCACTAAGCCACACGTATACGTTGTCCGCTTTTTCCATCACACCATAGTCGATGGAAATATTTTTGCTTTGCACATAAGCCGTATTGATCACGCCTTGCTCCTGATCGGTATAAAACTTTTGCGATGCCTCCTCAAATACCTCCGCAATCTCCGGCTGATGCTTTTCCAACGCTTCGATAATCGCTTTCACCCCCCAGACAAAAATTCCCGAATTCCATACGAAGTCACCACTCTCAATAAATTTCTTAGCTAAAGCCAGGGCCGGTTTCTCCGTAAATGTTTTTACTTTCTTCAACTGGTTTTTGCTGCTCAGGTATTGAATGTATCCATATCCTGTCTCGGGTCGTATGGGTTTAATTCCCATCGTTATCAGTTTATTCTGATCCATGGCATACTCCACCGATTTATTTACCGTATTTTGAAATTCAATCTCATTTAAAATAATGTGATCGGCGGGGCTCACAACCACTACGGCATCGGGATTTTTTTTGGCAATTCGGTAACTCGCATAGGCAATACACGGTGTTGTGTTTTTACGCATAGGTTCCACCAGCACCTGGGCCTCATCAATTTGCAATTGTTCTTTGGTGATGTCAGCCAAATCGTCATTGGTGACTATGAAGATGTTTCCTTTTGGACAAAGTGGTAAAAACCGCTCATAGGTCGACTGAATTAATGTTTTTCCCGTACCCAGTACATCCAGAAATTGTTTGGGTCTGGCATTTCTGCTGTATGGCCAAAACCTTGTGCCTACGCCTCCCGCCATCAAAACCACAAAAAGATTTTTATTCATGCGTACAGTTGTAAAGTTGGAACCTGCTTAAACAATACCTTCTCTTAGCAGATCGTGTAAATGAACGAAACCTTGTACTTTGCCTTCTTTTATTACCACCAGTTGGGTAATGCTGCTTTCTTGCATAAGCTGAAGTGCCTTTACGGCTAATTCTCCGGACTCTATCGTTTTAGGATTTTTGGTCAAGACGTCACCCGCTATAGCCTCATCGATCACTACCCCTTTTTGTAACATCCTTCGAAGGTCGCCATCAGTAATAATTCCCAACAAAGACCGGTCAGGGGTTGTAACGGCTGCTGCGCCCAAACGTTTGGATGAAATTTCAATAATTACATCCTTCAGTGGTGTATCCATGGCCACCACAGGCAATTCCCTGCTAATCATGATATCATCTACCCTTAAATACAATTGCTTGCCCAGTGCACCCCCCGGATGAAATTTAGCAAAGTCCTCACTTGAAAAATTTCTCAGGTTTAAAAGACATACTGCCAAGGCATCACCCATAGCCAAATGGGCCGTGGTGCTGGTAGTAGGGGCCAGGTTGTTTGGGCAGGCTTCCTCGCCAATCGTAGCATTCAAAACATAATCGGCCTGCTGCGCCAAATACGAATCAATGTTGCTTACCAGGGCAACAAGTTTAAAACCTCTGCGTTTTACTAGCGGCACGAGCACCTTAATTTCAGGCGTATTACCGCTTTTAGAGATACATATCACAATATCCTCATTTTGAATCATGCCCAGGTCGCCATGAATGGCATCGGCGGCATGCATGAAAAGGGAGGGCGTACCGGTGGAATTAAGCGTAGCTACTATTTTATTGGCAATTATGGCACTTTTACCAATTCCTGTTACAACCACCCGTCCCCTGGATTGGATGATTTCATGGACACAAGCCTCAAAATCATCATCTATAAATTGTGTTAATTTTTCAATAGCCCGGGCTTCATTTAATAATACCTCCGTAGCTACTTTTCTAATATTTTTTGTTAAATTCAATGCTCTTGCAAAAGTTTAAAAACAGCGGGACGCAAAGATAAGGATTTCGGACATTATTTTGTTTTGTAATTTATGATTGTCGCAGAAGAGAAAGATATATTAAAGGAAAAACTCAAAGAAATATTTGGATATACCCAGTTTAGAGGAAATCAGGAAGTAGTAATCAAAAATATTCTTGACGGGAAAAATACATTTGTGATCATGCCGACAGGGGCAGGCAAGTCGCTTTGCTACCAATTGCCCGCCATGATCAGAGATGGTTTAGCCATTATTATTTCTCCCCTCATTGCCTTGATGAAAAACCAGGTGGATCAACTGAATGCGTATGGTATTAACGCAAGATTCCTTAATTCCACACTGAGTAAGTCGGAAATTACAAGACTAAAGAAAGATTGCGTCAACGGGGAGGTAAAACTTTTGTACGTAGCACCCGAGTCGCTGAACAAGGAAGAGTACATTGAGTTTCTGCTGAAAGCCAACGTTTCCTTTGTTGCCATCGATGAAGCACATTGTATATCAGAATGGGGCCACGACTTCAGGCCTGAATACAGGAAAATAAAAAACATGATTGCCCAACTCGGCAACCTGCCCGTCATTGCACTTACCGCTACCGCTACCCCCAAAGTGCAAATAGATATTCAGAAAAACCTCCAGATGGAGGATGCCGATGTATTCCTTTCTTCTTTCAACAGAAAAAATCTGTACTATGAAGTACGCCCCAAGAAAGAAACCAAAAAACAACTGATCAAATTCTTAAAGGAAAACAAAGGGAAGTCCGGCATTATCTATTGCCTCAGCCGCAAGAAAGTAGAAGAGATCGCTCAACTGCTCAACGTCAATGGATTTAAAGCCGCGCCTTATCATGCAGGTCTTGATCCGGACGTACGCGTCACCAACCAGGACAATTTCCTTAACGAAGAAGTAGACATCATAGTAGCCACCATCGCTTTTGGAATGGGTATCGACAAACCTGACGTGCGCTTCGTCATCCACTATGATGTGCCTAAATCACTGGAAGGCTATTATCAGGAGACAGGTCGTGCGGGAAGAGACGGGCTCGAAGGAATCTGCCTCATGTTCTACAGCCACAACGACCTGAGCAAATTAGAAAAATTCAACAAAGACAAATCCGTACAGGAGCGCGAAAATGCCCGCATCCTCCTGCAGGAGATGGAGTTCTATGCCGAATCTCCCGTGTGCAGAAGAAAACAACTGCTCCATTACTTCGGAGAAGAATTTAAGGAAGAAAATTGTGGTGCCTGCGACAACTGCGTACACCCACGTGAACGGTATAACGGCACCGAATATGTAAAACTTATTCTCGAGGCTGTGCAACAAACCAATGAACGATTTGGTTTGAGTCACCTGGTCAACGTAGTTCGGGGCACAGAAGATGAATACGTAAAAAGTTACGGCCACGCTTCACTACCTGTATTCGGCAAAGGCGAAGAGGAAGATGCGGATTTTTGGAAATCCGTTATCCGGCAAACACTCATTTATCAATATTTAGAAAAAGATATTGACAGTGTGGGCGTATTAAAAATTAAGGAAAAAGGAATTAAATTCCTGAAGAAGCCACATCCTATTGAATTAGCGCGCGATCATGATTTCACCACCGTGGGAGATGAGGAAGAGTCCGCTGAAAGAGCACCCATCAATTCGAAGGCTTATGACGTAAAGCTGTTTGAAATGCTGAAGGCTATACGCAAAAAGCTCGCTAAAGAAAAAGACCTTCCGCCTTATGTCATCTTTCAGGATCCTTCGCTGGAAGAGATGGCAACGACCTACCCCACTACCAAAGAGGAGCTGGCCTCCGTAAATGGCGTAGGCATGGGCAAAGTGCAGAAGTTTGGAAAAAATTTCCTGGAAGTAATCAAAACCTACGTAGAAGAGAATGAGATCGAGACGGCTGCCGATGTAGTGGTGAAATCTTCCGTCAATAAATCAAAAATCAAGATTTTTATTATACAACAAATCGACCGCAAAGTAGACCTGGAGGAAATTGCTGAATCCAAGAACCTGTCTTTTGAAGAACTCTTAACGGAAATTGAGAATATCTGTTATTCCGGCACCAAGCTCAACCTCGATTATTACATCGATGACATGCTGGACGACCACAAGCAGGAACAAATATTGGATTACTTCCTGCGATCTGAAACCGACAGCCTGGAAGATGCCACACAGGATGAAGATATGACCGACTTCTCCGAGGAAGAAATCAGGCTGATGCGGATCAAATTCCTGTCGGAATACGCCAACTGATTTTCAAGTGGGTGCACGATTGTTCTCGCGAAATTTATAAAAGTAATTGGCATTGAAGGAAATGCTATCGTTGTTGCGCGGCCGACTTTGCTTTGTTTGTTATCGAAAGATTGTAGTCCGCGCAAATCATCAGGGGCGGGCACAGCCCGCCCCTGATGATTTGTTTTATGGCTGCAATTGTAATGCAGCACGTGCTGGAGGGCTAAGATTATCTTGCGCTCTTTTTAAATTCTTCACCGATAAAATTACCTCAAAGAGGCTATCTTTGAGGTTTTCAATTTTACCGGGATTCAATGAACATATTGATCATAGGCAGTGGAGGGAGAGAGCACGCGCTGGCATGGAAAATAAAACAAAGTCCCCTTTGCAAGCAGTTGTGGGTAGCTCCCGGCAATGCCGGCACGGCCTTATTGGCTCACAATGTAGATGCGGGCGTTGAAGATTTTGAAACACTGGGAAAATTTTGCCGTGAGAACAAAGTTGACCTGATCGTAGTAGGACCGGAAGGCGCTTTGGTGAAAGGCATCCGCGATTATTTCGAATCCGTACCTGGCCTCGATCATATTCTCATGGTTGGCCCCGGAAAAAGTGGCGCCCGTCTGGAAGGAAGCAAAGACTTCTCCAAGCAGTTCATGATCAAACATAAAATACCAACTGCCAAGGCGGCCACCTTTGCGTTGCCGCAACTTCATGACGCTTTTACTTATTTGAAAGAATGCAAACCACCCATTGTATTAAAAGCCGACGGCCTGGCTGCCGGTAAAGGCGTAGTTATTTGCAGTAGCTTGGAAGAAGCACAGTCGGTGATGCGCGAAATGCTGGAGGGCAAAAAGTTTGGTGATGCCAGCAGCAAAGTGTTGGTAGAAGAATTTCTGGATGGCATAGAGCTTTCTGTCTTTGTGCTTACCGATGGAAAAAATTATGTCACGCTTCCTGAAGCGAAGGATTACAAGCGCATCGGAGAAAATGATACCGGTCCAAATACAGGGGGCATGGGAGCCGTCTCTCCGGTTGCCTTTGCTGATGCAATATTCATGTGTAAAGTGGATGAGCAGGTGATCAAACCAACCATTGAAGGGTTATCCCGTGAAAACATTCCGTACAAAGGTTTTATCTTTATAGGCCTGATGAATGTTGGCGGTGAACCTTATGTAATAGAATACAACGTGCGTATGGGTGACCCTGAAACACAATCCGTTTTACCGAGGTTGGACACGGACCTTGTTGAACTGCTGGTGGCAACGGCAAAAGGAGAGCTTGCCACTACCCGAATTCCTCAAAAAAAGGAAATTGCCATGACCGTGGTAATGGTAGCAAAAGGATATCCGGGCGACTACGAAAAAGGCAAGGCGATCCAGGGATTAGAAAATAACAGCAAAGGAATTGTATTTCATGCAGGCACACAGTGGGTGAACGGCAAGGTGACAACAAACGGGGGTCGCGTAATGGCGGTGACGGGAATGGGTAGTACATTGGAGCTGGCCCGCCAGGAAGTATATGAAGCGATTTCGGGTATACATTGGGATGGGCTATATTTCAGAAAAGATATTGGAGAAGATTTGAAAAAGTGGGCAAGCTCACTTTTATAAAAATATACAGATATGGGTTGTGCATGTGGAACGGAGAAAAACGGAAAAGTAAGCGGTTGTCAAAATAATGGAGCCTGCCAGACAGGAGGCTGCAATAAGATGAACGTCTTTGACTGGCTA
Organism: uncultured Ohtaekwangia sp.; assembly: GCA_964436055.1. GTDB lineage: Bacteria > Bacteroidota > Bacteroidia > Cytophagales > Cyclobacteriaceae > ELB16-189. The sequence continues at coordinate 2,320 of CAYTBO010000088.1, read as the reverse complement.
TCCAATATGGATATGCCTACACAAGACAAGTTCAATACGGTGGAAGTTCGGTTTAAGGGAGGTCAGAAGGAATTTTTCCGCAATGTGGATAAATTTAATCTTACTACGGGTGATGCGGTGATCGTAGAAGTTCCCAACGGACATCACATGGGCCATGTATCCATGCAGGGAGAGCTAGTACGCCTGCAAATGCAAAAGAAGAAAGTTCCCAACGACAACTCAGTCAAAAAAATATACCGACTTGCCCATCAGAAAGATCTGGAGAAGTACGAAGAAGTAAAAAAACGTGAAAACCCTACTTTGTATCGCACCCGGGAGATCATCCGTCAGTTAAAACTGAATATGAAGCTTTCTGATATTGAATACCAGGCGGACAATACCAAAGCCACCTTTTTTTACTCAGCCGAAGACCGGGTGGATTTCCGGGAGCTGATCAAATTGCTGGCCACTGAATTTAAGATCCGGGTGGAAATGAGACAGATCAGCCTGCGGCAGGAGGCGGGCAGGCTGGGCGGCATTGGCGTTTGTGGCCGTGAGTTATGTTGTTCTACCTGGCTGGGTGAATTCAAGAATGTAGCTACCAGCGCGGCCCGTTATCAGAATTTATCGCTCAACCCAAGCAAACTTTCCGGACAATGCGGACGGCTGAAATGCTGCCTCAACTATGAATTGGAAACCTACATGGATGCATTGGAAGGAATTCCCAAAGTAGAAAATCCCCTGAAGACAGAACAGGGTGAGGCGGTCTTGCAAAAAACAGATATTTTCAGAAAAATCATGTGGTTTGGATATCAGCAAGGGGACACCTGGTTCCCAATCAATGTAGACCGAGTGAATGAAATCCTTGAAATGAACCGGGAAGGGAAAAAACCTGCCAGCCTGGAAGAAAATCTGGCTGCCGAAAAAATACCCATATCTTCCCTCAACAGCGACCTGGAAAACCTGGATAAAAAATTCGGTTCTTCCCGGAAGAAAAAGAAGAAAAACAAAAAACGTAGAAACAGAAACAATCCTCGCAACAATCCTTCAAACCAAAACAAAGGATGAGAGTGCCCTTCGTATTGATGGTGGTACTTTTATACGGCTGTGACCAGGGCCGTGTGTACGAACAGCAAGTCGACTTCAAGAAAGCGTGGATGGTAAGCGAACAGCCCCAATTTGATTTTGAGATTATAGACTACACGCAGCGGTACAATATCTATTTTACCGTTCGCAATTCGCTGGATTTTCCCTTTTCCAGAATATTTGTTTCCTATACACTCAACGATTCGCTAGGCACGGAGCTGAATAAGGATCTCGTGTCCGGGTATTTATTTGACCAGAAGACCGGAGCGCCATTTGGCAGAAGTGGCCTGGGTGATCTCTATGATCATCGCTTTCCGCTATTGACCAACTATCAGTTTGAGCGACCGGGGGTTTATTCCATCACCCTGGAACAATTCAATAGAAGAGATACACTTAATGGCGTGTTGGCTGTGGGGACCCGGGTGGAGAGGGTGGTTAAAAACTAATCACCCCGGATGATTTGCGTACTACAAAATCTGCCTGGTTTCGATATGGAGTTCTGTTTTATCGCAGATATTTTCAACTCACTCCCCTAATTTTTAACAACAACACAAAACCTGTGGGGAGTTTTTAAGGAATCACAGGTCACTTTAAAATCTTCCTTAATTTTTCTGGGTTTTGTCTACTGTCCCAAATTGTTAAAAGAATTAGCGAGTCTTCAGACTCTTCATAAATTAATAGATAGTCCTTTACTATTTTAATTCTCGCTTTTTGGTCGTCTGTTCGTTTACCTATTTTCGGGTAGTTACGAATAATATTGAGTGCTTCTCGAAACCTTTTGTCCAGGGTTATACTGTAAGTGTTTGATTTATTTCTGTTTCTCCAATATTCTAAAATTTGCTTTCGGTCTTCTTGAGCTCTTAGCGACCAAATTACTTTTTTAACCATTCGTCAATTTCTTTATCCGCTTGTTCTTCAGTCAAAAATTGACCGTTTTTAACCTGCTGCCGCGCTTCGCTAATTGCTTTCTTTTGGTCGTCATTAAGTTTATAGATTTCCGTGTCGTCCGCTGTTTCAAGTTCCAGAAGTCTATATGCTTCTTCAAGGATTCTTTTGTCATGGGTCTTTTGAATTTTTTCAATCAACCGCTTCCTCAATTCTACTGCTGACATAAGCTTAAATGTTTGTCACAAGTTAACAAAATTTTGTCAGTTAAGGTTTGGTTTTGTGGTTGGCATTGTTGCAATCATAACCAAATATTAGAAAGTGTTTATAATCATTTAACCTCAAACCTGTCAGGTTTCGAAAACCTGAC
>CAYTBO010000087.1:0-12766 GCA_964436055.1 uncultured Ohtaekwangia sp. | reverse complement strand
AGTCTCTATGAAATCATTGAAATCAACGGAGGAACCCACACACTCTTTCTATTTTATAAAAATAGCTACTATCACCTGGATGAAAAGGAGAGTCAGGTAGTGCCTTTGATCATGATCAGGGATATTGAACTGTTGAAGGTATTGAATAAGTATCGAGGTGAAGAATAATCAGAAGGCTCAATATAAATGAGGTAGGCGATTTACGGCTATTCTCATTATCTTTGAACCTTAAATGATGGCAGAAGCTCCAAAATTTAAGGTTAAAAAGAAGAAACTGGGTAGCTACCCCTATTTCAGCGTAGTCTTTAGCATATCGCTTGCCCTTTTTGTAATTGGTGTATTTGGCGCTTTAATTATCTATTCCAAAGAGCTGGAAAGGATGGTGAGAGAAAGTGTAAAAGTTCAGGTATTCCTTCAAAGCCGGATTACCGATGCCCAACGCCTGCAGATCCAAAAGACATTAACGGCCAAACCATACACGGCTAGTGGTGAAACCGGATCAGCTATTCAATTTATCTCAAAAGAAGAGGCGGCCAAACAATTCATCGAAGAAACCGGTGAAGACTTCCAGCAATTTCTAGGTGAGAATCCCTTGCGGGATGCCTTCATTTTGCGCATTGATGAAAGGTATCATGAAGCGGACAAACTTAAATCCATTAAAACCGAACTCGAAAAAGTAAACGGTATTTTTCAGGTTTACTATATCGAAAATGTCATCGAATCAATAAACAAAAATGTTACCAAAATCAGTCTTATACTTTTAGGGCTTGCTATACTCCTCCTTTTTACGGTCGTATTACTCATCAACAACACGGTACGCCTGGCGTTATTCTCCCAGCGCTTTCTTATTCGGAGCATGCAACTGGTGGGTGCCAAAAGTTGGTTCATCCAAAAACCATTTCTCTATCGCGCTACCGCCCATGGTTTGCTTGCAGGAGCAATTGCCTCCCTCCTGCTCATCGGATTGATTTCCTTTGGTAACAAAAGGATTGAAGACTTGCAGCTTATTCAAAATAATGACGGGCTAATTCTGTTGGTCAGCGTTTTGTTGGTAACCGGTATGCTGGTTGCCTTGCTTAGCACTTTTCGGGCTGTCAATAAATACTTAAAACTTTCTTTGGACGAACTCTATTAAACAATGACAAAACTCCCATTTACCAGGAAGAATTATCAATGGATGGTCATCGGATTGCTGGTAGTAGCGCTTGGATTTACCCTTATGACATTGGATAAAGAACCCCATGGCTTTGGTTTTCTGGGAATCACACTTAGTCCTGTCATTGTTGTGACTGGCTTTGCCATTGAAATCTTTGCCATATTGTACACGCCCAGGGAAAAAAAATAGACATTCCCTATGTCTATCGTTCAATCTATTTTATTGGCCATCGTAGAAGGGCTTACTGAATTTTTGCCTGTATCTTCTACCGGGCATTTAATCATCACCTCCTCGCTCATGGGCATTGCCAATGATTCATTTACCAAAACATTTACCATTGCCATTCAATTTGGCGCAATACTATCCGTTGTGGTTTTGTATTGGAAACGATTTTTTGTATCGCTAACATTTTACTTGAAATTGTTGGTAGCATTTATTCCCGCAGCCGTTATTGGTCTGCTCTTCAACCGCATCATTGATAGCATGCTAGGACGTATGGAAATCGTTGCCGCGATGCTAATTGCCGGCGGTATTGTTTTTCTATACATCGATAAAATAGTTAAGGATACTGCAGAAAATGGAAAGGAAGAAGTAAGCTATCGGAACGCCCTCAAGATTGGCTTCTTTCAAACCATAGCCATGATACCCGGTGTATCAAGGTCCGCAGCTACCATTATTGGAGGCCTGACACAAAAGCTAAACAAAAAAACAGCGGCTGAATTTTCATTCTTTTTAGCAGTCCCCACCATGTTTGCCGCTACGGCTTACAAGTTGCTTACCTTTTACATGGAAGGAAACACTTTTGGGAACGATGAGATTACGTTGTTGATAATAGGCAATGCGGTTGCCTTTGTTGTTGCGCTGCTGGCTATCAAATCATTTATTGCTTTCCTCACACGCCATGGGTTCAAATGGTTTGGGTATTACAGGATCATTGTCGGAATCATTATTTTGATACTCTATTTATCAGACGTAGAATTATCTACGCTATAACCATGGAAGAAAAACAGGGTTTGGATGACAGAATGTTGTTGATCAATAAGCCTTTAGAGTGGACCTCCTTTGATGTCGTAAAAAAAGTGAGGTCGATTCTAAAAATAAAAAAAATCGGTCATGCGGGTACCTTAGACCCACTGGCTACCGGTTTGCTCATTCTTTGTACAGGCAAAATGACCAAACAGATTGATGGATTTCAAGCCCAGGAAAAAGAATATACCGGCAAAATAATTCTTGGCCAGACAACACCATCTCATGACCTGGAAACAGAACCGGGTGACCCTGTCGATATTTCAAAAATTACCCGGGAGCAAATTCATAATTCAACGAATCAATTTCTGGGAGAAATTCAACAAATTCCACCCATGCACTCGGCAATCAAAGTCGATGGCAGGAGGGCGTATAAACTGGCCCGTGAAGGGAAAGAAACCCAACTCAAAGCCAGAACAATCGTCATTTCGAAATTCGAAATTACCAACATTGCCCTACCTGAAGTGAGTTTTAGAATAGTATGTACAAAAGGCACTTACATCCGGAGTCTGGTAAGGGATTTTGGCGAAGCCCTTGGAGTTGGCGCCTACCTGTCTCAACTTTGCCGCACACGAATCGGATCCTTTTTATTACAGGATGCCATAGCGCTGGATGAGTTAACGCAATGAGAATCTACTACAACATTGATGACTTTGTAAAGCTCCCCAATGCGGTGGTGACCAGCGGAACCTTTGATGGCGTGCATATCGGCCACCAAAGAATTCTGGAAAGACTCAAAGAAATCGCAGACAAAGTTAAAGGAGAAACTGTAGTCATTACTTTCTGGCCTCACCCTCGCCTGGTATTGTACCCCGAAGATAACACCCTTCAAATACTGAATACATTTGAAGAAAAAGCTGACTTGCTGAAAGAACAAGGGATTCAACATTTGCTTCGCATTCCTTTCACAAAAGAGTTTTCTCAAATTACTTCACAGGAATTTGTTGACAATATCCTGGTGAAACGAATGGGTACCAAAAAATTAGTTATTGGATACGATCATCGGTTTGGCAAAAATCGCGTAGGAAGTTTTGAACAACTGAAATTGAATGGGCCTGAGTATGGGTTTGACGTAGAGGAAATTCCCAGGCAAGAGATAGATGATATTGGCGTAAGTTCAACAAAAATAAGGAAAGCCCTATTTGAGGGGGATATTAAAACCGCAACTCATTTTCTGGGCCGTCCCTATGCGATGTCGGGAAGAATTATTAAAGGAGATAAGCTGGGAAGGGTTCTCGGATTCCCAACCGCCAATGTCGACATTGACTCGCACCATAAATTGATACCGGCTGAAGGAATTTATGCAGTCACTGTTCAATACGAAAGCGCAACCTTTGGCGGCATGCTGTACATTGGCAACAGACCAACCGTAGGAGGTACGAAACGATCAATCGAAGTAAATATCTTTAGTTTTGATAAAGAAATTTATGGTGAGAACTTAACGATAAAATTAATGGCGCCATTGCGTAAAGATGTCCACTTTGCGGATCTGGAAGCATTGAAAATTCAACTTGAAGCTGATAAAGCATCAGCATTGAATGTTTTACGCGAAATGAAATTGATATGAGTAAAGTACTATGGAAGCCAACTCAGGAATCAATCGAAAAGGCCAACCTCACACGCTATCGCAAATGGCTATCGCAAAATCTGTCTTTACATTTCGACACATACGATGAATTATGGCAGTGGTCGGTAGATCATATAGATGACTTCTGGAAGAGCCTTTGGAATTACTTCAAGATTCTAGCTGAGGGTGATTATGTTGCCGTCCGATCTTCTGATCAAATGCCCGGGATCCACTGGTTTGAAGGCGCCAGACTTAATTATGCAGAACATATTTTTAGAAATTTCAAGAACGGCGAAACAGCCATCATTCATGCCAGTGAAAAAAAATCCATTCAAGAAATAAGCTGGAATACCCTAAAGCAGGATACGGCTTGTTTTCAGAAATTCCTTGTGGATGCAGGAATAAAGGAGGGAGATAGAGTGGTGGCTTACCTGCCATGCATCCCCGAAGCAACCATTGCCTTTCTGGCTACCAACAGTATTGGCGCAATTTGGTCCAGTTGCTCCCCTGATTTTGGTACACAATCTGTTATCGACAGATTTGCGCAGATAGAACCGAAAGTATTAGTTGCCACCGACAAGTATTCCTATGGCGGAAAAGAATTTGATAAGACGGAAGTAGTCGAGGCCGTTGTTAATGCCATCCCTTCAATTGAAAAGGTTGTTTTCATTTCGGAAAAGCCAAATACAAAACTTGAGCATATCACCTGGATGGAAATATTAAACAACAAAACCACTGACTTACATTTTACCAAAGTGGATTTCAATCATCCCATTTGGGTATTGTATTCAAGCGGCACGACCGGCCTACCGAAAGCAATTACCCACTCACATGGGGGCATCCTACTGGAACAATTAAAATATCTCACTTTCCATAAAGACTTACATCCTGGCGAAAGTTGTTTCTGGTATACCACTACGGGTTGGATGATGTGGAATCACATACAGGCAAGTTTGCTTTGTGGCGGAGTGATGATCCTGTATGATGGAAGTCCTGCTTATCCAGATTTGAATGCAATCTGGAAATTTGCACAGGACACAAAGATGAATCACTTAGGCACCAGTGCAGGTTATATTTTAGCCAATATGAAAGCTGGTATTACACCCGGTAAATCCTACGACCTCACACACCTGAGAGCGATAGGCTCTACCGGTAGCACTTTGCCTCCGGAAGGTTTTGCGTGGATATACGAGCAAGTGAAATCAGATGTGTGGCTCACATCCATGAGCGGTGGAACAGATGTCTGCAGCGGATTTGTTGGTGGCAACGTGTTGTGGCCTGTGCATGAAGGAGAGATACAATGCCGAACACTGGGATGTTCACTTTTTGCTTTTGATGACGATGGACGTGAAGTTTATCAAACCGAAGGTGAAATGGTGATCACCAAGCCAATGCCATCTATGCCGGTGTATTTATGGGATGACAATAATTATGAACGCTACCTCGAAAGCTATTTCGAAACGTATCCAGGAATCTGGCGTCATGGTGATTGGATAGAAATTACAAAAAACAATGGCGTGGTAATTTATGGCAGATCCGATGCCACCTTAAATCGCGGAGGAGTAAGAATTGGTACAAGTGAGATATACCGCGCTATAGATAGGGTGCCGGAAATAAAAGACAGTGTGATCATTTGCGTAGAAAGGGATAAAGGTGAATTTTACATGCCTTTATTTGTAATGCCGGCAGATCAGGTTGAGCTAACCGAAGAATTGAAAACTAAAATCAAAAAAACTATTAAGGAGGCCTATAGCCCCCGACACGTGCCCGATGATATTTTTATAACACCCGATATTCCATACACCATAAGTGGTAAGAAAACAGAAGCGCCCATCAAGAAAATATTTATGGGCCGCGATCCGGAAAAAGTGATAAACAAAGGCGCTTTGAGAAACCCGGAATCAATGAATTTTTATATCGATTTTTTTCAACAGTATTTGAAAACGTAATCCATGAAGCAGTCTACCATTCAGTTTAAAATAGACCTTGACGAAAAAAACGTTCCCGAGCGAATCATTTGGGATGCATCGGACAATCCGGAAGAACTCAGTGAAACCAAATCCATAAGCCTCTCCCTTTGGGATCATCAGCAAAAAAACACGCTTCGAATCGACCTGTGGACAAAAGACATGCCCGTGGACGAAATGAAACGGTTTTACATAGATTGCCTGGGCGGACTGGCCCAAAGTGCCCTCACTTCCACCGGAGATGAATTTATGGCCAATGAAATAAACACCTTGTGTGAAAGATTGGTTAAACATATAAAAAGTAATCCTGCCTAATAACCGCACCTGTAAATAAACAGTGCCGGCAAACCCATTGTGGAATTAAAAATTGGTTTTGAACTCGCCCAATGAGATTAAATACGGTCCTTATGATGGACTTTTGTTGGGGGGCTTCATATGTTGATTTGACCAGGAATCTCCTGGCAATAGGTTAATGATTTTTCAACGTTTCGTTTGTCTTTTTAGGAAATTGTGTATTTTTCTGAAAATATAACGTGGAAACAGCATTAGCTTAATCACCTCAAACTATTTAACTACCCTACACATGGAAAGATTTTACAAAAACCTGTTAAGCTTCCTTCTAATTTGTGCAACTGGTATCCCGGCCTTTGCACAGACCACTATATCAGGTACAATTAAAGATGGTACCACCAACACTGGTCTTGCCGGTGTAAACGTGGTGGTAAAAGGAACCATTACGGGCACGATCACCGATGTTAATGGGCAATTTAAACTGAATGTAAATCAGGGCCCCCCTCTTACTATTTCATTGTCTTTTATCGGATTCACCTCACAGGAAATACAGATCACAGAAGCCGCCACCACCGGACTTGAAGTGGTGATGGAAGAATCTACCATATTAGGGCAGGAAGTGGTTATTTCGGCATCTCGTGTTGCCGAAAACATTATGACCTCACCGGTCAGCATCGAAAAAATGGACATCCTGGATATCCGATCGAGTGCCGCACCCACTTTTTACGATGCCATTGCCAACATGAAAGGCATAGACATGAGCGTACAGGGCCTTAATAACAAAACCATTAATGCCCGGGGTTTCAGTTCCAATGGAAACACCCGGTTTGTGCAACTCATAGACGGTATAGACAATCAGGCACCAGGGCTCAACTTCAGCGTTGGTAATGTAGTAGGGATTTCAGAACTCGACCTGGAAAGTGCGGAGATGCTCCCAGGCGCTGCCTCTGCTCTTTACGGCCCCAATGCAATTCAGGGTATCCTCTTATTGAAGAGCAAAAGCCCGTTTGAATACCAGGGATTAAGTGCATACAGTAAGACCGGTGTCAACCATGTAGACGAGCGTGATGACAATATGTCTTTCTATCAAGACTATGGACTGCGGTTTGCCAAATCATTCAACGATAAGTTCGCATTTAAAATAAACGGTTCCTATATGCGCGCCAATGATTTTAGGGGCGTTGATTTCAGGGACCAAAGCGATCTGGTGGAGCGTGGCCAGGTTGGCCGAGGCCCTAATGACCGGGTTTTTGACGGTGTAAATATTTATGGTGAGCCATTGGTGAACCTCGGTGCTATAGCTGATGGCGTTATTGCCGGCGGGGGCGCTACCGGGGCACAAATCGCAGCCATCCGCAGTCTTATACCCAACGGCGAACTGGGAAACTTCACACCGGTAGGTTTTAATGAAGGTAGTTTCGTTGATAATAAAACTGAGAGTATGAAACTCAATACCGCCCTTCACTACCGCCTCAATGATAAAATAGAAGTTTCAGGACAGTTCAACTATGGGACAGGAAGTACAGTTTATACCGCCAATGACCGGTTTGTTTTAGATGACTTTAGGATTTGGACCGGTAAGCTTGAGTTGCGCGGGGAAAACTTTTTCCTGAGAGGGTACACCACACAGGAGAATGCAGGCGATAGCTATGCCGCCAATACGGTAGCTTCCCTCATCAACGTCCAAACCTACATCCCAGCTTATTTTGGAGCCTTTGCCGGTGCCCGTACCGGGCAGGCCACCGGCACAGCACTAGGCATTGACGCTTCTCATGCACTGGCGCGCCAGGCTGCACTGGCAGCACAGCCCCAGCCGGGCACGGATCAGTTCAACCAGTTGTTTGAACAAATAAGAAATATCCCAATTTCGCAAGGTGGTGCTAAGTTTTTGGACAAAAGCAACATGTGGCACTATGAGGGAAATTATAATTTCGCCAATATAATCAAGCCTGTCGAAATCGTGGCAGGTGCAAATTTCCGAAGGTATGCCCTCAATTCAGAAGGAACCTTATTTGCGCTGGAAGACGATGGGGAAGAAGTGACCATCGATGAATTTGGCGCCTACATGCAACTAACAAAATCCTTGATCAACAATTCATTGAAACTGCAGGGATCCATCCGCTACGATAAAAATGAAAATTTTGAGGGACAGTTTTCCCCTCGGGTATCTGCTGTAAAGACATTTGCAAAAGACCATAACCTACGAGGCTCGTTCCAGCGTGGATTTCGCATACCAACCGTGCAGGACCAATACATCGACCTGGATGTTGTAACCAGAAGGTTAATAGGAAGCAACCCTTTGTTGGTAGACCGCTACCGTTTTAGAACCAACACCGTGTACTCAACACAAAGTGTAAATGCGGCAAGAGCTGCCGGTGGCGATATCAGTTTGCTTGAGACACCCGCCAAGGTGAACGAGGAATTTGAGCCGGAATCAGTAAATACGTATGAAATAGGTTATAAAGGCCTTTGGCTCAATAAAAAACTATTTGTAGATGGCTATTATTATTACAGTCGTTATAACAACTTCATTTCGGAAATTGATTTTACACAAGCAGTACCCAACGGGATTCGCCAAGACCCATCACCTTTTGACCCCAACTCGGATGTGGGCAGGCAAGCTATCGTTGACCAAACTGTTCCCACACAACGATTTGGGTTTGATGTGAATGCCGATGGCGTTGTAGAATCCAATGGATGGGCACTTCAATTGGATTACTCATTGCCTAAAGGCTATAGGGTGGGTGGAAATGTTGCCTATAACCGATTGATATCACAAGCTGACTTAACACGACAAGGGTTCCAGGCCCAATTTAACACGCCGGAATACCGCTACAACTTATCTTTTGGAAACAGAGAGGTGATTCCTAATTTAGGTTTTAACATCTCCTGGCGTTGGCAGGAAGCCTTTTTATGGGAGTCCTCTTTTGGCATAGGTGTGATAGAAGATTTTGGCACTTTGGATGCCCAGATAAGCTATAAAGTGAAAAGCATGAAGTCCATAATCAAAATTGGGGGAAGCAACGTACTGAATGAGCGTTATACAACGTCATTCGGCAACCCCTCTATGGGCGGCCTCTACTACATACAAATTACATTCGATGAGTTTCTTCGCTAATACTTTAAAAGCTTAAAATATACGGATATGAAAAAACTACTCTATATATTATCAATAGGTGTACTCGCAACGATCTTCCATGCCTGCGATACGGAAGATCAACTTATTGAGTCGCAAATCAATAACAATCCTATTCCCGGCCCCATAGTGGGTGAAGCGGGGACGGTAAATTATTCCAAGTATGTGGCCATTGGAAATTCCCTCACAGCAGGGTTCATGGACGGGGCACTGTATAATGTAGGACAAGCCAACTCCTTCCCTGCCCTGCTGCACAAACGATTAGCTACCATTGAGGGGGTCAGCGCAGAATTCAACCAGCCGAGTATTAATTCGGCCAATGGCTTTAACAGCGCTGTGTCCAACATAGGGGCTGGTGTCATCTTAGGCCGTTCGGTATTGGATTTGTCGGCTCAGGCCCCGGTTTTTCTGCCTGGCGAATTGCCTACAGCATTTGGAGGCAATAAATCGGCTTTAAATAATTTCGGTGTGCCTGGCATTCAGACAGGCCAATTACTCACCCCATTCACTGGCACCCCTGGAAACCCTATTGAAAACCCACTCTACACAAGGTTTGCCTCGGCACCAGGTACAAGCACCATCTTGGGAGACGCCCTTGCGGCCAATCCTACCTTTGTCTCTTTGTGGATTGGTGGTAATGACGTTTTGGGTTATGCTATTTCAGGGGCCAGTAACGAGGCTATTTTTACCAGCGTAGATGCGTTCACCACACAATTTGGCACCGTAATCACACAGATTATGACGGCCTCCCAGGCAAACGGGGTAGTGATGAACCTTCCACCGGTTACATTGCTCCCATTCTTCCGGGCAGTACCCTATAATCCCGTTCCATTGGATGCCGCCAATGCTGTAGCGCTGAACGCAGGATTTGCCGGGTTTAATGCCGCTATCGATGGATTGGTTGCCAATATGTTGCTCTCAGCAGAAGATGGACAGAAAAGGAAGGTAGTTTATGCAGCAGCTACCAATAACCCACTGCTTATAATTGATAAAGATATGGAAAACCTTGGGGCTAAGTTTGACATCCTCCAGGGTGCTGGCGCCATCACACCCGAGGAACGGGCGGCATTGCAACCCTTTGTAAGGTCCAGGCCTGCCATTGCCTCAGACCTGGTGCTGCTCTCAGCCGCCCCGCAAATTGGTGCTGTGTTGGGAGGAAATCCCTCACTACTAAATGGCATCAGCGTGCCTTTTGAAGATAAGTTCATTTTAACGCTGGCCGAGCAAGGAAAGCTGATTGAACGTACCGCAGTGTTTAATGGGGTAATCGCTGCCACACTGGCCGGCAATTCCAGGCTTAAAATGCTGGACGTAAACCCGCTGTTTGCAGACCTCTTTGGTCTTACCCCTGCATTAGCAGCCCAACTGGCCTTATCAACAGCGTCACAAGCAGCAGCAGATGGTGTTTTGGGGCTTTCTATTGAAGGAGTTACCTTGCGGCCAGACTTCGGGCCTAACGGAGTCTTCTCCACGGACGGCATCCATCCCAACCCTAGGGGCAATGCTATTTTGGTCAATATGATCATGGAACTGATGAGAGAAAACTTTGGAACCGAGCTAACCCCATACAGTATATTTGAGATAGAGGGTACCTCTATCCAACCTTAATAGATTTTAATGGAACTAGTTAGACCCGGAAAACCTCCGGGTTTTTTTATGCTTTGCCGAATTGTGAAAAACATTGTGTTCTCTTGCGGTAAGAAATCTTTATGTTAGTCCCCTCGCATCTTTAGCTTTTAAACTAAAACAACTGCTTTGCAATCTTATAAATGGGATCCGATTTTCCCATGCTATAAAAGTGCAGGGTGGGCACTCCATATTCGATCAGTTCTTTAGACTGCTGTATAGCCCATTCAATACCCAATTGCTTAACTGAGGCATTGTCCTTACATTTTTCTACTTCATCAGCCAAATCATCAGGTAAGTCAATGTGAAAAACTGTGGGTAAGATATTACTTTGGGCTTTGGTAGTGATTGGTTTCAGCCCTGGAATAATAGGTACGTTAATACCTTCAGCACGGCAGCGCTCTACAAAATCGAAGTACTTCTTATTGTCAAAAAACATTTGTGTGACAATATACTCCGCCCCCATCTCCACCTTCGCTTTCAGATATTTCATATCTGTTTTCAGGTTGGGTGCCCAAAAGTGTTTCTCAGGGTAACCTGCAACACCTACACAAAAGTTTGTTGGATTGGTGTTTAGCAACTCATCATCAAGGTAAATCCCTTTATTCATTTTGATGATTTGTTCGAGCAATTCAGATGCGTAATGATGCCCATCTGGTTCAGGCATAAAGCGGCCTTCATTCTTAATGGCATCACCCTGTAGTGCCAGCACATTATCAATACCCAGGAATTGCAAATCTATCAACGCATTCTCGGTCTCTTCCCTGGTGAAGCCACCGCAAATTATATGCGGTACCGTATCTACCTTATAGTGATTTTGTATGGCGGCACAAATACCCACAGTGCCAGGCCGTTTTCGCGTGGACCGCTTTTCCAGCAAGCCGTTATCCTGTTTTTTGTAAACATACTCCTCGCGATGGTAGGTCACATCAACGAAAGGAGGCTTGAACTCCATCAAAGGGTCCATGTGATCAAACAACCTCCTGATGTTTTCACCTTTCAAAGGAGGCAACACTTCAATACTGAAAAGTGTTTTGTCATTGGCGTTTTTTAGATGTTCGGTTACTTTCACTGGTTAATTAGTTAATGTGTCAATTAGTCAATGTGATTATTTGATTGATGTGATAAGTGGCTCATTATCACATCAACACATCATCACATCAACATATTATTTCATTATGATATATTAATAACTCAAATTTGGCGACAACCATTTCTCCATTTCATCTACTGACTTATTCTTTCGTCTGGCATAATCTTCCAACTGGTCCTTGCCTATTTTTCCCAATCCAAAATACTTGCTCTGAGGATGAGAAAAATAAAACCCACTAACCGCGGCCGCGGGATACATCGCAAAAGATTCTGTCAACTGCATACCTATATTTTCAGCCTTCATCAACTGAAATAAGGTACCCTTCTCTGTATGCTCGGGACAAGCCGGATAACCCGGTGCCGGCCGTATGCCTACATACTGCTCTTTAATTAATTCTTCAATAGTACACTTTTCAGTAGCAGCATAACCCCACAACTCCTTCCTTACTTTTTCGTGAAGCAATTCTGCAAACGCCTCAGCCAATCGATCAGCCAATGCCTTTGCCATGATCTCCGCATAATCATCCTGTTCAGCTTTGTACTTTTCAACAAGCTTCTCAAGACCAATGCCTCCGGTAACCGCAAACATCCCGATATAATCAGCTTTGCCAGCATCCACCGGAGCGATAAAATCTGATAAACAAAAGTTGGGAAGGTTTTGCGCCTTCTTATTTTGTTGACGAAGAAAATGCAACCTGGATAATTCTTCCTTCCGATTGTCATCCTTATAAAGAATCACATCATCATCCAGAGTCGCATTAGCCGGAAAGAACCCGACAACCCCATTAGCCTGTAAAGACTTTTCGCTCACAATCTTATCCAGCATCGACTGCGCATCGTTAAATAATTTTTTAGCCTCTACCCCTACAACTTTATCTTCAAAGATACCCGGATACTTCCCTGCC
>CAYTBO010000086.1:0-12820 GCA_964436055.1 uncultured Ohtaekwangia sp. | reverse complement strand
ATTCATTTTGTCAACTTCCTGTTGTCAACTGTCAATTGCGAAGAGGCTTTCCTCCCGTCAAAATGCTCTGAATCCGCTCCAACGTTTTCTTCTCTCCACACAAGGAAACAAATGCTTCTCTCTCCAAATCCAATAAATATTGCTCACTCACTTCCTGTGGATAGCTCAAATCTCCTCCGCACATTACGTTCGCTATCTTCATGGCAATTTTCATATCATGATCGGAAATGTAACGACCCATCTTCATACCGTTTACCCCGGCTGCAAACAAGGCCAACCCCGTTCTTCCCTGTACTTTGATATTGGTTGCCTGCACGGGCATGGTATAGCCTGCTTCGTACAAGTCAATGACGGCAGCTTTGGCATCCGCAATCTGACGATCTTTATTCATAGTAATTTGATCCACGCTACGAAGTACTCCCATCTGTCTTGCCTCCTCTGCTGAGAGCGCAACTTTGGCCGTGGCAATATTCATAAACGCGTTTTGAAGCGCATTCAACTCTACATCTCCTTCTTGCAAAGAATCACTAACGCGTTTAGTAAGTTCTTTAGTCCCGCCGCCACCGGGGATCAGTCCCACACCCACTTCAACCAATCCAATGTAGGTTTCGGCAGCAGCCTGAGCGACATCGGCATGCATGGTCATTTCGCAACCGCCACCCAACGTGCGCCCTTGCGGAGCCACAACCACCGGCACAGAAGAGTATCGCAACCTCATTACCGTATTCTGAAAGGCGCGGACCATGAAATCAATTTCATCATAGTCTTGCTCTATGGCATACATAAAAACCAACCCCAGATTAGCACCCAGAGAGAAATCAGACCCTTGATGACCCACCACCAATCCGCGGTAGTCTTTCTCTGCCAGGCCAATCGCGTAATTCAGCCCTTCTACTACTGCACTGCCTAACGTATAACTCTTGCTATGCCATGAAAAGTTTATCACCCCATCGCCCAGGTCTGTGATTTTGCTGTCAGCATTCTTCCACACAACTTTATCGCTAAGGTTTTCCAGAATAATAAAATCTTCGGCTCCCGGAATTATCTTGTGTGTTTTTGATGGAATGTCATAATAAGCTTTTTGTCCATCCTTCACTATATAGAATGTTTTGTGACCGGCACTCAACATGTCATAAACCCACTGCGCTGGCTTATAGCCCCCCTCTTCCATCGCTTTGATGGATTTTTCTACACCTACCGAATCCCATGTTTGAAATGGTCCTAATTCCCACCCAAAACCTGTACATACGGCATCATCGATTCTAAACAGCTCATCGCTTATTTCCGGTATCCGATTGGAAGCGTATTGAAACAAGCCATAGAATGCATCGCGATAAAATTCTCCGGCATTGTCTTTTCCTGCCAATAATACTTTGAAACGATCTTTCAGGTTGTCAATGGTTTTGGTCGTTTCTAAGGTGGCAAACTTTGCTTTAGCTTTTGGTTTATACTCCAGCGTAGCCAGGTCAAGGGTAAGAATTTCTGTTTTCCCCTTAGCGTCTTTGCTTTTCTTATAAAAACCCTGTCCGGTTTTATCGCCAAGCCAGTTATTGTTCTCCAGTTTTGCTACTACTTCGGGCAGTTTAAACATTTCCCGTCCTTCATCTTCCGGTAATGCAGCGTAGAGGTTGTTGGCGACTTTCACCAAGGTATCAAGTCCAACCAAATCTGATGTTCTGAACGTGGCCGACTTCGGTCTCCCGATTACCGGGCCGGTAAGTTTATCCACCTCATCTACGTTCAAACCCATCTTTTGCATGGAGTCTATCACCTTCAGCAAGCCCCACACGCCCACACGGTTTCCAATAAATGCAGGTGTGTCCTTACATAAAACGGTGGTTTTGCCCAGATACAAGTCACCGTAGTGCATGAGAAACGTTGTCACTTCGGGATCGGTATGGGGGGTGGGGATCACTTCAAACAACTTCAAATACCGTGGCGGATTAAAGAAATGTGTTCCCGCAAAATTCTTCTTGAAATTTTCACTGCGTCCTTCGGCCATCAAGTGAATAGGAATTCCCGATGTATTGGAAGTGACCAGTGTGCCGGGTGTTCTGTATTTTTCTACTTCTTCGTAAACCTTTTTCTTGATATCAAGATTCTCTACAACAACTTCGATGATCCAGTCATAGTCTTTTATCCTGGGCATGTCATCAGAAAAGTTGCCCAAGGCAACACGTGTTGCGAATTTTTTGCTGAACAAAGGGCCAGGGCTGGATTTGATGCTGCGATCAAAAGAGCTTTGAACAATGCGGTTCTTTACCTTTTTGTCATCTAATTTCAGCCCTTTCGCTTTCTCTTCTTCATTAAGTTCGCGCGGAGCGATGTCTAATAATAAGACTGAACAACCAATGTTGGCGAAGTGACAGGCGATGGCCGATCCCATTACACCTGATCCAAGGACTGCTACTTTTTTAATATTTCGATTCATACGGTATGTTAATTCAAAATTATTTTCTGTCTATCCTGCGTTACTTATGCTAATGACTGACAACCGGTTCATATATTTTACTTTCCTCAATCATGCTGTTCACCTTTTGAAGTACTTCAAACATGACGTTTAGTTTAGAAGCCGGTATTTGCTCCTGCAATGCATTATTGAATTGCAAAACAGTTTCTCTTGCCTTATTTTTCATTTCAACTCCTCTTTCAGTAAGAAATATCCTAACGCAGCGTTTGTCCTGGGTATCGGCCGACCGATGGATCAGTTCCTTTTCTTCCATCGATTTTAATATACGGGTCAAACTCCGGGCTTCAAGCCCCATTTGAGGAGCAATCTTGGTTGCCGGAACTCCTTCTTCGCTGTCAATATTCAGCAGTACGTAACCCACCGACATGGTTCCGCCATATTTGGCCGCCTGCTGATTGTACATGCGCGCAATGGCATGCCAGGTGGTTTTTATATGGTGGTCTAAGGTTTCTTCCTTTTTCATTTTACTTTTCAAGGGGAAACGAATATATGGATTTTTAGTATGCATGCATACTATAAGTGCGTTATTTTTTAGTCAATTCCTGTAATAAATTCTATTTCGCATGAAACGTTAATTTCGATAATTCACTTGCATGTGAGCTAAATCATTTACACATTTGTGAGTCACATGTATGTGAGCTATGAATTTACCCTTTGAATTTGGTCATATCGTAACCGGCAAGGACTTCATCAATCGGAAGGACGAGCTTAAAAGGCTCAGGACCAATTTTGAATCCGGAGTAAATACCATGCTCATATCTCCCAGAAGATGGGGCAAGTCTTCGCTAGTTAAGCAGGTAATTTCCACCCTTGCAGGGCGCAAGGATATTGTCATCTGCTACATTGATTTGTTTGCAGTACGAACGGAGGAGCAGTTGCTCACTTTATTCGCCAAAGAAGTCATTAAGCAAACATCAACAAAATGGCAGGATTGGATAGAAAGTGTAAGGTCATTCATACAATATGCTGCACCCAAGGTTGCCTTTGGCACCCCGGATATGCAGGCCGAACTCGAGCTGACCTGGAATGCTAAAAGTATTGATCCGATAGAAATCTATAATTTGCCGGAAGCAATAGCGAAGAAGAAAAAAATAAAAATTGTTGTTTGCATTGACGAATTCCAGAACATAGCCTGGTTGGGAGATGCGCTTGGTACGCAAAAACAAATGCGCTCTGTATGGCAGCAACATCAGGTAGCGAGTTATTGTCTGTTTGGAAGCAAAAAGAGCTGGTTATCCGATATATTTACCAACTACTCCATGCCATTTTATCGGTTTGGCGATCTGATGTTCCTGGAAAAAATTGCACCTTCTCATTGGGAGAAGTACATCGTTGAACAATTTGAAAAATCAAACAAAAAAATTTCTCCTGCCCTGGCTTTACAAATTACCGACCTGGTACACTTGCATCCCCAATATGTCCAGCAATTGGCACAAAAGGTATGGATTTGTACAGATTATGAAGTGACTGAGAAAATCCTTAATCAGGGAGTAGAAGAATTACTTAATACGATGAGTATTGCATTCCAGCGCGATGTTGAACTCCTTACAGCCACACAGCTTAATTTTCTACACGCCTATATCAAGGGTGTGCGCGAGTTCAATTCGGCTGATACACTGTCGTCCTACCATCTGGGTGGGTCCAGCAACATCGTAAGAATAAAAAAAGCGCTGGAACAAAAGGAAATCATGGATTTCTTTAACAAAGAACCTGAATTCGTTGATCCTGTCTTCCAGTTGTGGCTTAAGAAGAAGTTCTTTAAACTCAGATAGTTCCGGTCACACGACTTATCTCAAGTTTTAAATTGGCAGGTATGAATAATCTCATTATTGTCATTCCTGTTTATTTTATATCTTCAACTGATTTTACCCATACACCCAATGTGTATCCATGAGAACCCAACACTCAGATGTGGTTCGCTTTTTTTACTTTTCATTCCTCTCCCTACTTATTATGACGTTTGCAATCGGTTGCGAAAATATATCCGCTAAAAAAATTGTTGTCTGGCCGCACGGTGTTTACTACGAAGTTTTCGTTCAATCCTTCTACGACAGCAACCAGGATGGAATTGGCGACATTAACGGGCTTACCCAAAAGTTGGATTACATCCGCGATTTAGGCGTCAATGGTATCTGGCTGATGCCCATTATGCCATCACCTTCTTATCATAAATACGATGTCACGGACTACAAAGGCATCCATCCGGACTATGGTACTATTCCGGATTTCAAAAATTTTGTTCACGAAGCCCATCAACGCGATCTAAAAGTTATCATAGACCTGATCGTGAATCATGTCAGTGTGAAGCACCCCTGGTTTATACAGGCTACAGAAAATCCCGAGGGTAAATATCGGGACTATTTCATTTGGGCAGATAAGGATAGCATCAAAGATGAAGTTGCCAAGAAGATAATTACCCTCGATTCAGATAACATTACCCAGTGGCATGCTGTGGATGGCAATGAAGAGGCTGAGCACTACTATGGGTTTTTCAATAGCGATATGCCTGATCTGAACTTTGATAATCCTGCCGTACGGCAGGAGTTCGTTGAAATCGGAAAGTATTGGTTTGAGGAAATGAAAGTCGATGGGTTCCGGCTGGATGCGGCCAAGCATATTTATCCTGATGATCGGGCAGCAGATAACCATGCATTCTGGATTTGGTTTCGGTCCGAAATGGAAAGAATAAAACCAGATGTGTATATGGTTGGTGAGGTTTGGAGTCCTGCCAAGGAAGTTGCTCCTTATCTTAAAGGCATCCCCGCATTGTTTAATTTCGATCTGGGTGTGGCCATCATTAAAGCCACCAAGGCTGAAAAGGATACGACGGCATTGGTTAATACATATAAAACAATTGTGGATTACTATCAAGGCATCACCCCTGAATACATCGATGCCACGTTCCTTACCAATCACGATCAAAATAGAATTCTCAGTGAACTGAATGGCGACACCGAAAAGTTAAAAATTGCCGCAGCCATTTTAATGACCTTGCCTGGTACTCCCTATATTTACTATGGAGAAGAGATTGGTATGCTTGGAATCAAACCTGACGAACACATCAGAGAACCTTTTTTATGGGATAAGACTGGCGTTAATACCAATCAAACATCCTGGATGACACCTAAGTATAGCACTGAAGAAACAATGCGTCCACTGTCAATTCAACAACAGGATGAAAATTCCATTTATAATCATTACAAAAAATTAATTCGCTTAAGAAATTCAAGTGCCGCCCTAAGCTATGGGGAACTCAAGTACACAGATATAAAAAAGAAAGAGATCGTGAGTTTTCTACGGGTAAAAGATGATGAATCCTATTTGGTCATTCATAATATCTCAAACAAATCGATTTCATTAAAACTGCCTGACGAAATTAAGGATTACAATAAACTATATTTTCAGTCGGATGGCAATGCTAAAGTCGAAAATGATAAATGCTCTTTGTCAGCTCACTCCACATTAATTCTAAAATCTTTTTAAGACTATTAAATCTCAGCCATGTCAAAAAAATTATTCCTGCTTTTCATCACCATAGTCACAGCAATGGGCGGGTTGCTATTCGGATACGATACAGGCGTAATTAATGGCACTCAGTTTTTCTTCAGTAAGTATTTTGAATTAGACCCTGCCATGAAAGGGTGGGTAGTTGGTAGCGCGTTGGTTGGGTGTTTCAGTGGTGCTCTTGTTGCCGGCCAATTGAGTTGGGCCATCGGAAGAAAGTATTCGCTGATCATATCCGCTATCCTGTTTACCATTTCGGCATGGGGATCAGGATTGCCTGCCTTCTTACCTGAATCGGTTTCACTGATGGTCTTTTTTCGAATAATCGGTGGACTCGGTATAGGCATTGCTTCCATGAATGCACCCATGTACATCGCAGAAATTGCTCCTGCAGATAAGCGTGGCGTGATGGTAACTTATTACCAGCTGGCTGTGGTCATAGGGTTTTTTTCCGTGTTCTTGGTCACCTATTTTATTGGTAACGTAAGAACCGAACAAGAAAATATTGACTATGGGTGGAGGCTTATGTTCTGGTCTGAGTTAGGTCCTTGCCTGCTGTTTTTGATCCCTTTATTCTTCGTTCCAAAAAGCCCAAGGTGGCTAGCCATAAGAGGCAGGAATGAAGAGTCACTTAAGGTGCTAAATCAGATACATGGTCCGGAACTGGCAAAAAAAGAGTATGATGAAATCTTGGAGTCAATTGCCACTGATGCCAAAAAGGCATCTGTTACACTATGGCAAAAAGGAGTGATCGGAATTGTGGTCATAGGTACCATCCTTTCCATGCTGCAGCAATTCACTGGTATCAATGCGGTGCTCTACTATGGAGCAGACATATTTGAAAAAGCACTTGGTTTTGGCCAGGAAGATATACTTGCTCAACAGATTTTATTGGCAGGCATTAACCTGGTATTCACTTTTGTGGCCATGGCTACGGTGGACAAATTTGGTCGCAAACCCCTGCTTTATGTGGGGTCTGTAGGTATGTTCCTGGGATTTTTATTGCTCACCATTACATTGATGAGCGACTCGGTAGGCATATTATCTCTTGTTGGTGTACTGTTATTCATTGCTTCTTTTGCCATGTCAATGGGACCCGTGGTTTGGGTGGTGCTGTCTGAGATGTTTCCAAACAATATTAGAAGCGGTGCCATGTCAGTGGCTGTGGCCGCCCAATGGGCATCCAACTATTTCGTTTCACAAACATTTCCTATAGTCGCTGAAAGCGGTGCCAACAGTGGTTATTTTTGGAAGGGCTCACTCCCTTATGTGCTGTTCATGTTTTTCATTGTGCTGATATTCATTTTTACTTATAAATATATTCCAGAGACTAAGGGTAAGTCTTTGGAACAGCTGGAAAAAATGTGGCAGGATCGAGCTGAGGCATCCAAGAAATAGTTTCAGGTATTTGTGGCTGCCGTAATTTATTGATAGGAAAATGTTTTTCCCGTTGCAATTCCATAAAACAAAAATAAGTTACGCGTGCTATTCCATTTAGAAACAGCCGACATCATCATCATCGCACTTTATTTTGTGTTGGTCTTTTATGTAGCCTGGTGGGCTACGAAAAGAGAAAAATCCGAGAGTGCATCCAACGATTACTTCCTGGCAGGTCGCAACCTGGGTTGGTTTGTCATAGGCGCTTCCCTGTTCGCCTCCAACATTGGCTCAGAGCACCTTATCGGATTGGCCGGAAGTGGATTTTCAGAAGGCGTTCCCGTTGCCCAGTATGAGATTCTTGCCGGTATTATGCTGCTGATGCTGGGTTGGGTTTTTGTTCCTTTCTATTTGCGAAGCAATGTTTCTACCATGCCGGAGTTTCTGGAACAACGCTATGACAGCAAAGCGCGCATGTATCTTTCCATTGTGTCGGTGGTGGCCTATGTGCTTACCAAAATCTCCGTGACGATTTATGCAGGAGGCGTAGTATTTGAAGCCATTGGTATGAATTTCTGGTTTGGTGCCATTCTGCTGGTGATCGCCACTGGTGTCTACACTGTGTTTGGCGGACTCAAAGCTGTGGTCTATACCGACATGATTCAAATGTTTGTCTTGCTGGGTGGTTCGCTTACCGTTACTTTTTTTGGACTGCAAATGTTGGGTGGCTGGAGTGAAGTTGTTGATACCGCACCCAAGGAATTTTTCAGTTTGTGGCGACCTGCTTCGGATACCAACTATCCCTGGACGGGAATTTTATTTGGTGCTCCCATTCTTGGTGTGTGGTATTGGTGTACCGATCAGTTCATTGTTCAGCGCGTACTTTCTGCCAAGAATCTGGATCAGGCAAGGAAGGGTACCGTGTTTGCCGGTTATTTGAAAATGCTTCCCCTGTTTTTATTTGTGCTGCCCGGTATCATTGCCTATGCGCTGGTACAAAAAGGGATGATGCACATTGATAGCCCAGATAAAACTTTACCCACCATGGTGGCAACTGTACTGCCGGTGGGGATGCGCGGATTGGTAGTGGCAGGATTATTTGCCGCCCTTATGAGTTCTCTTTCTTCCGTCTTTAATTCCTGCTCTACCTTGATTACACTCGATCTATATAAAAAAATGAGACCCAATGCTACGGAAAGGCAATTGGTAACTATTGGACAAGGTGCGACTGTGTTGTTGGTTGGATTTGGGTTATTGTGGATTCCGTTTATGAAATATTTTTCCAATCAGCTTTTCCTGTATCTTCAAAGTGTACAGGCTTACATTTCCCCACCTATCGCTGCGGTATTTTTATTCGGAATTTTCTGGAAGCGGTTGAACAGCAAAGGCGCTATTGCTTCCCTGGTGACTGGACTCATACTGGGCATGATTCGGTTTGGTGCCGAGTTGATGAAAGACCAGCTTAGCGGCTTTATGCTTTACATGGCGGAGATCAATTTCCTTCATTTCGCCATTATCCTCTTCGGAATTTGTACCGCGGTTTTGGTTTTAGTTAGTCTTGCGTCAGAAACGCCTGATCCGGAAAAAATCAAAAACATAACTTACCAACCGGGAGCTTCCGATGGCATTACGAAACAACCAACATTTTGGTATTCTGTTCTATTGGGTTCCTTTATTCTGTTTTTATGGTGGTATTTGAGTTAGTTCTGGATGCTGGATTCCAGGATCACACAATTTAGTTCAATCCGGATTGGGTAAAATTTTAAATTTAATATGGCTGAAACAGGGTAAGATTTCTGATTAACGATCACAGGTTCAAGCTTAATTCAATTCTTTAACCAAAAATCTCGTTTGCGATTGACTCTTTAGATTGTCCCCTGCTTTGAGCAATATCACTCAAAATTGCAGAGAGTGTTCCAATCTTGATCGGGTCGTGATTCGGAATCGTAATATGATGTTCAAAGGGTCTCTGAATTGATAGCCTGATGTGACTACCTTTCTGGCGTGTAACCTCGTAACCAATTTTACTGAGTGATTTTATCAGCTCTTTTGCCGAAACATCTCGTGGTATTTTCACGATACGGTAAGCAGTTCCTCTTTTACATAATGCAAACGAACTACTCTTGGATGTTCTCCTTCATCATAGTGGGTAATCACCGCTTCCTTTACATTTCTCCTAAGTTCATCCATAGAATCCGCTTGAGTATAGATGCTTTCGCCCAGTGCCCGTGCCTGGTAGCCACCTTCATCAGACTCCTCCACCAAAAAAATCAACTCAGAATTCATACTTAAAGTTACACAAAGAATTCGGGTTTTCTCCTGTATTTATCTTTCGTTACGCCCCACTAAACTTCACCACCTTATTTTCCATCGGTTGTACGGTACGCAAGAACGGTAGGCTGTGCCATTCCTGCACCAGCTAATGTCAAACAAACCACATGCCAAGCAGCCCTTTAATTATCAACAATAGAATTCAAGACCTTTGATTTTCCTGAAAATTCAGAAATAAATTAGAATCCTACAAGCTACCTTTTAAAATTCGGCAAGGCCAGCTTGAACCTCACAGCTACCATGCGGACGATGAATATAAAGGCACTTGACACTAATAAGTTGATATCCCGATCCAGGTGAAAGGAGTGTAAGATCAGGTAAAGCACAGCTCCCGCCAAACAAGCTGTAGCATACACTTCCTTGCGAAACAAGACGGGTGTTTCATTGATCAGCGTGTCTCTGATTACCCCACCCATCACCGCTGAAAACATGCCCATGAGTGCTGCTATCTCCGGACGCATACCCAGCGACAGCGCTTTCTCCACACCCAGGATGGTAAAAAAGGAAATTCCCAGTGCATCGAATAACAAAAATGTCCTTCGCAACCCAACAAGTACCTTGAAAAAAAGATAGGCAAGGATTACACCTAATAGAATCGCATACAAGAAATTGATATCCGATATCCATGTGAGCGGATAACTGCCTAGCATAATATCTCTTAACGTACCTCCGCCTATGGCCGTAACAAATCCCGTGAACGTAGCGCCAAACAAATCCGGATTGTTATCCCGTATTGCCAACGCTCCGCTAATGGCAAAGAACAGGGTACCCAGAATCTCGAAAATGTATTGCAACGAGGACATGAGGCAAAGCTACAGGATAAATAAATGAGTTCGAGAGGGGATTTGAGGTTGTCTCAAAAATTTAACTTTCCTTCCGTTGGCTCTTTAAAGGCATCACATCTTTCCAGGTATTGTTCCATTTCGTCCATGCTCTCCTGAACGAGTGTTGAACTAAATTCATAGGCCCTTTCCATCATGCGGATAAAAGGGTCAGCTAATTGTTGTCGTGTTAGTTTGCGCAAAGCCCCCATATAATCCTCCCGATACACAGTTGGTATAATCATTCTAATCAAGCCCTTGGCGGAAAGTTCGGCATTCATCATCACCCGGGCAATTCTTCCATTGCCATCTACAAAGGGATGAACTTCACTAACCAAAAACATCATGTACACCGCTTTCGCAAAAGGATCGATGAGTAATGTGTACCAGTCAAACCCTTTTTTTAGCGTCCCCTGTACCAGGCTCCAGTCAACAAATTCTGTATTCCCAGCTCTGTTGTTTTTGTCTTTAAACTCACCCGGGGTTTTTGATAAACGTGCTTGCAGCAATATGGCATGGCGGTCTCGCATCAGATTAAGAAACTCATCCGCTGTTTTAGGGCATATCACCATTTCCCGTTTATCAGAAACAATACGATAAGTTCCCAGTATATCATGTGAGTCTTCATCCCGAGTGGGCATAGGTGTTTTGTTCAGTATTATTTCCTTTGCTTCATTCACAGTAAACTCCGTTCCTTCAATGTAGTTTGAAAAGTAGCTTTCAAAGAAAGCAACAGCCTTATGGTTATGATGTGAGGCAGATGATTTGTATTCAGGAAATATTTTTCCTGCCAATGATTCGTATAGACTTTCGAATAAATTGATTCTCACAGGATCAAAAGGCTCACCCAGTGAGCGTGCTATTGCAGCGGAGGATGTCAGATTCCTGGATTTGCCCGTAGCCAGTAAGTCGCTGATCAATTGATTTAGCTTTTTAAATTCCTTTCCTAATTCCAAAGCTTCAGAAATTTCTCTGGCTTTATCCCGTAAGCCATTTAATCCTTGCTCACCTCGGGCCCTGATAATCGCCTCAAGTTTTTCTTCAAGTGTTGAAATCGGCAAGGATTTAGATTCTTCTCCAGTTTTTCTTGTTTGTTGCAGGTTTTCCAGAAATGCCCTTGCCTCCTGAGAGGCGAAAAGGTTTTCAAAAAACGGATGATCTCCTGCTACGGGTTTCGGCCCTTTTAGAAAATGGATTACAAGCCCTGGAAGTGTAAAATTTGACGTATATGAATGCGTAAGAAAAATGTGCCCGGCTGATGTTGGTTTAAACTCAAGCGCACTTCGGTGACTTAATAGCGCTTCAGGAAACAGCGCAGAAAGAATCCGGTACCAGTTCCGTTTTATAATAAGCGCGGGTTCCTCCTCTAAATTGGTGGTATAAATTCGAGGAGCAATTTTTTTAATAAGCCCTCGCTTTAATAGAGCTGTAATTCTACTTGATGCTTTCCTTTCAGATGAAGAAAAGATAATTTCCTGAACTTTTGATGGGGTAATTTTTCCCATTAAATCCGCTACTTTCTATCAAAATTGGGTAATATTTTAGATTAAATAGCCATTTTATGGGTAAAATTTTGGATTAAAATACTTGAAAGGGGGTAAAATTTCCAATTAACGATCAGTTACACTTTTGCTGACGTAGCGCAAACAAATTTTTTGAATACGATTAATTCGTCTCTTCTCAATTGGAGGGTTAGTCTCCTGAATTCGGCCCGCTAAACTTCACCACCTTATTTTCCATTGGCGTCACGGTACGCAAATAGGCATAGATCGCTGACAAATCTTCATCGGTCATTCTGCCATACATCGTCCAGGGCATGATCGTGTTGAACTCACCCGGAGGAATTTCCGGAGCTACATAACTGGAGTCTGCATAAAGTTTAAAGCGCGCAAGGAATGCTTCTTCCGTCCACGAACCAATACCGGTTTCATGAGGAGTAATGTTGGAAGATCGCAACACCGAGCCATCCGGAAAGAAAAATTCACGGCCTCCGCTGAATGCCAGCTCCGGAATGATCTGGCCCTTCTCTACATTGGTATGACATTCCTTACATGCGGATGCATTTACCAGGTACGCTCCGTAAGCCAGCACATCACTCTTGTCAGGTTGTGGTTGGGGGTCCGGTGCCTGAGGAATGGTATTCAAAATAAAATTCATGGGAAAATCCGCTTCCGAATCCGGCACTTCATTGGTGATGGGTGTCAGGCTACGCACATAGGCGATGATGCTATAAATATCTTCTTTATCCATACGCCCGTAATACGGATAAGGCATCAACGGAAATATAGCCCTGCCTTCCTTTGTTACACCTGTTGTA
>CAYTBO010000085.1:0-12831 GCA_964436055.1 uncultured Ohtaekwangia sp. | reverse complement strand
ATTCGGTAAATTAAACTTAAGCGTAAATGAAACTGGCGATTGTAGGCGCAACGGGCCTTGTAGGGCAGGAAGTACTGAAGGTGCTTCAGGAGAGACATATTGAATTTTCAGATTTATACATGGTGGCTTCTGCCAAATCGGTTGGGCAAACCCTAATTTTTAAAAATAAAAAGTATATCATAAAAACCATAGAGGAGGCCTGTAATTTTTCTCCGGATATAGCAATTTTCTCAGCGGGAGGCGGAACTTCCCTCGAATGGGCGCCAAAATTTGCAGAAAAGGGCACTATTGTCATTGACAATTCGTCTGCCTGGCGCATGGATCCTGAGAAAAAGCTGATCGTGCCGGAGGTAAACGGCCACGTCTTACGTATCGATGACCGCATCATAGCCAACCCCAACTGCTCTACTATTCAGATGGTGTTGGCCCTGGCCCCCCTCCACGTTGAATACAAAATTAAACGGATTGTGGTATCTACTTACCAATCGGTGACAGGTACAGGTAAAGATGCCGTACAACAAATGATGGATGAAAGAGATGGAAAACCAGCTACTATGGTTTATCCTCATCCCATCGATATGAATATCCTTCCACACATCGATTCATTTCTCGACAATGGTTATACCAAGGAAGAAATGAAAATGGTGAATGAGACCAGAAAAATACTGCTGGATCAATCCATTGGCATTACATCCACCACAGTACGCGTTCCGGCTATTGGTGGACACTCGGAAGCAGTCAACGTTGAATTTCACAGGGAGTTTGATCTCAACAAAGTAATAAGTTTACTGGAGGCTACATCCGGGGTGGTGGTAGAGGATGATGTAAAAAACAATGTGTACCCTATGCCTATCCGCGCCCATGGACGGGACGAAGTTTTTGTGGGGAGGTTGCGCAGGGACGAGTCTCAACCCAAAACGCTCAATATGTGGATTGTAGCTGACAACCTCAGAAAGGGTGCAGCCACCAACGCTGTTCAAATCGCTGAATTTTTGATGGAAAAAAGCCTTGTCGTTTAAGTCTTTTAAACCTTTGGCAGAACAATTAGCTTTACAAATAAAATTAGAAATATCATGAGCAAAGGATTAATAAAAACACTAGTTGTAATTGGAATATTGGTAGTAGTAGTGGGGGGCTTCTTTATGTGGGGAGCGGGGATTTTTGACCGTGCCATTGCTTACCAGGAGGAAGTAAACGCTCAGTGGGCGGACGTTCAGGCTACTTACCAACGCAGAATGGACCTCATTCCCAATCTGGTTGAAACAGTAAAGGGTTATGCGGATTTTGAACAGGAAACGCTGACCGGTGTAATTGAAGCAAGAGCGAAAGCAACTTCAGTCAATATAGACCCTTCCAACATTACACCTGATCAATTGGCACAGTTTCAGCAGGCACAGGATGGCCTGAGTTCGGCACTAGCCAGGTTGATGGTAGTAGTAGAACGTTATCCGGATCTGAAAGCGAACCAGAATTTTCTTGACTTACAATCTCAACTGGAAGGAACAGAGAACAGAATCAATGTAGCGCGCCAGAGATACAATGCTTCTGTTCAGGGATACAATACATATGTAAGAGGATTTTTCAGAAGGATGGCGCTTAATATTTTTGGTGGTGGGGAGGATTTCAGTGCCCGCAAGGGATTTGAAGCGCAGCAAGGTGCGGATACCGCACCGGTTGTGAAATTTTAATTTTAACGACTACAATAGAATAAAAAAGCCCCTGAGAATCTCAGAGGCTTTTTTATTTGTTATCCACGCTTATTACAACTTCTTCACCTCACGGTTTTCATAGCTCTCTATCACATCACCCACTTTGATATCTGTAAGGTTTTTAATGCTGATACCACAATCAAATCCTGATTTTACTTCCGACACATCATCCTTGAAGCGCTTCAGTGCCGTCATCTCACCGGAGTACACCACAATTCCATCACGAATCAGGCGGATAGGATTGTTGCGTTTAATGTATCCATCCGTAACCATACAACCTGCTACGGTTCCTACTTTGGAGATTTTAAATACTTCTCTCACCTCTACATTTCCTACTATCACTTCTTCCATTTCTTTCTCCAACATACCCTCCATGGCAGCCTTCACATCGTTGATAGCATCATAGATGATCGAGTAAAGTCTAATTTCGATTTCCTCACCATCAGCGAGCTTGCGTGCCGAGCCGGATGGCCTCACCTGGAAACCAACGATCACCGCATCTGAAGCAGATGCCAGCAATACATCGGATTCGGAAATCTGACCTACGCCTTTATGAATAATGCTGATCTGAATTTTCGGTGTAGAAAGTTTCAACAAGGAATCAGATAAGGCTTCTACAGAACCGTCAAAGTCACCCTTCACAATAATTCTGAGTTCTTTGAACGAGCCGATGGCCAATCTTCTGCCGATCTCATCCAGCGTGATATGTTTTTTCGTTCTGATGCTTTGCTCACGCTGAATCTGGCCACGCTTGGAGGCAATTTCTCTTGCCTCACGGTCAGTTTCCATAACAGCAAACTTTTCACCGGCCTGTGGCGCACCGTCCAAACCAAGTACCAGCACAGGTGTAGATGGGCCTACGGAAGTAGTTTTTTTTCCGGTGTCATCAAACATAGCTTTCACCCGTCCGAAGTTCGAACCGGCAAGCATAATATCGCCAACTTTCAGTGCTCCTGCCTGCACCATGACAGTAGTTACATACCCACGACCTTTATCGAGAGATGCTTCAACTACTGAGCCTACCGCAGGTTTATCAGGATTGGCTTTTAGGGTTAGAAGCTCGGCTTCCAGCAACACTTTTTCCAGCAGGTCTTCAATGCCGGCTCCTGTTTTGGCAGAAATCGCCTGGCACTGATATTTACCACCCCAGTCTTCCACCAGGATATTGATCTTACTAAGGGATTCCTTCACCTTTTCGGGATTGGCACCGGGCTTATCTATTTTGTTGATTGCTATTACGATGGGTACACCTGCAACCTGGGCATGGTTGATCGCCTCTTTGGTTTGAGGCATCACATCGTCATCAGCAGCCACCACAATGATGGCCACGTCGGTGATCTTTGCTCCACGGGCACGCATGGCGGTAAACGCTTCGTGACCGGGGGTATCAAGAAATGCAATTTTCTGTCCGCTCTTGGTCATTACATTGTATGCCCCGATGTGCTGTGTAATCCCGCCGGCTTCCTGATCTGTAACCTTTGTATTCCGTATATAGTCCAGCAAAGATGTTTTACCGTGGTCAACATGACCCATAATGGTAACGATGGGGGCACGTGACTTCAGGTCTTCTTCGTTGTCTTCAATTTCTTCAAAATCGTCGTCTTCTTCACTGGAGGTAAACTGAACATCAAAACCAAACTCATCGGTAATTACGGTTATGGCTTCAGCGTCCAATCGTTGATTAATGGAAACGAACATACCAAGATTCAAACAAGTGGAGATCACATCATTAACAGATACGTTCATGAGTGATGCCAGGTCATTGGCGGAGATAAACTCTGTGACCTTCAGTGTTTTTGAATCTTCCTGCTCCTTCAACAATCTTTCGTCTTCTGCTTCGGATACAGCCTGACGTTTCTCTTTGCGATATTTGGCGCCACCGACTTTTTTCTGACTGCCGCTTAATTTGGCAAGGGTAGCCCGCACCTGCTCCTGAATTTCCTTTTCTGTAGGCTCAGCCTTTTGGGTTCTTGGTGGTAGTGCTTTTTTGCCTTTTCCTCCGGTGCGCTCGTCCCTGGCAGGAGCAATCCGCTTGCGTGGCCTCCTTTTTCTTGCATCATCTTTTTTGTCGGATGAAGCAACAGGCTGATCTTTTTTCTTTTCCGCAGGAAGTTCGATTCTGTCAACCACTTTTAAGCCCTGCAATTTATTTGCTCTGGCTTTGATTACTTCCTGTTCCTTTTTCTCTATTTTCTCTTCTACTTTCTTCTCTTCCTTTACTTCAACTACCGGTTCTTCTTTCTTTGGCTCTTCTTTTGGCTTCTTTTTTTCAAGATCTATTTTTCCTACAACCTTGATTCCCTCCAACTTCGTTTGACCTCTTTCAATTTTTTCAGGCTTAGGTTCTTCTTTGGTCTTGATTTCAGTAGATCCAAGATTCTTGATCATGATCTGCTCCTCTTCCTCCGCCTTTTTCCGGTGTACTTCGGTTTCTGTTTCAATGGTCACGTTTTCAATGTGCTTCACACCAATCGTCAGACCGGATGCTTCCCTCTTTTCAGAAGCCGATGAAGCAAATTCTTTTGAAAGCATGGCAAACTGCTCTCCGGTTAACTTGGCATTGGGGTTATTCTCCACCTCAAATCCTTTCTTGGAGAGAAAATCCAATATGGTATTATGCCCCACATTGAGCTTTCTGGATGCCTGCCCCAACCGTATTATTGTGTTATCTGCCATGCTCAAATATCGGTATTTTTTGCTTTTTTAATTGTTTTGAGGTTATTCGAATTCTTTCTTCAATACGTTAAGAACAAGCTCCACCGTTTCCTCTTCAAGGTCTGTCCTTCTCACCAACTCTTCTGTGTTTAATGCTAATACACTCTTTGCCGTATCAAGTCCGATGCGCTTCAGTTCTTCGATCACCCAACCTTCTATTTCATCAGAAAATTCCTTTAAGTCTACATCTTCATCCTGGATGTCAGCGTCTTCCCGGAATACATCGATTTCCATATCAACTAACCGGCTGGCAAGCTTGATGTTTAACCCTCCTTTGCCTATGGCCAGCGATACCTGATCTGGTTTAAGGTAAACGGATACCCTTCCATTTTCTTTATCTATTTTGATGCTTGAAATTTTCGCCGGACTCAATGCGCGCTGAATGTACAGCTCAAGATTTTCTGTAAAGTTGATTACATCGATGTTTTCATTTTGTAATTCCCTGACGATGGCATGAATCCTTGATCCCTTCATACCCACGCAAGCCCCTACCGGGTCAATGCGATCGTCATAAGACTCCACGGCAACCTTGGCACGTTCGCCAGGCTCACGCACTACCTTTTTGATAGTGATCAAGCCATCATAAACTTCCGGAACTTCCTGCTCAAACAAACGCTCCAGAAATACCGGTGACGTGCGGGATAAAACGATTTTTGGATTGCCGTTGATCATTTCAACTTTGTGAACGATAGCCCGAATGGACTCACCTTTTCTATAACGGTCTTTCGGGATTTGCTCACTTCGGGGCAAGGAAATCTCGTTTCCTTCCGCATCAATAAGCAATACCTCACGGCTTAGTACCTGATACACTTCGCCTGCAATTATCTCACCTACGATCTCCTTATATTTTTCAAACAGGATATCTTTTTCAAGGTCCTTTACCTTTTGCATAAGGGTTTGACGTGCTGTGCTCACCGCTCTTCTGCCAAAATCCAAGAGGTGAATTTCCTCAGCCACTTCTTCACCTACCTCAAAGTCAGGCTCTATTTTGCGGGCTTCGGTCAGGCTTATCTTGTCGTGATCCCAGATGTCTTCTGAGTCATCTTCTACAATCTCGCGAAAACGCCAGATCTCCAGGTCACCCTTGTCCGCATTCACGATGATGTCAAAATTGTCATCGTGTTCATACTTTTTCCGAATCATGTTTCGGAAAACATCTTCCAGAATCCGAATCATGGTCGGTCTGTCTATGTTCTTTTGCTTGGCAAAGTCTGCAAAAGATTCTACTAAAGTTGATGCATCCATCTTATGAACTTATTTAAAAGAAATTTGAACTAATGCTTTCTCTATTGAATCAAATGATATTTCCTTTGTTTTGATCTCCTGGTTTTTCTTGTTTCCCTTTTCAGCTACCCGCAACTGAATGGATAACTCATCCGAACCCGTTAATTTTCCCCTTATTTGAGTTTTGTCTTTCAGGGTCACCTTCAGTTCTCTTCCTATATTTTTTCTATACTGCCTCTTTAACTTTAATGGGGCATCTACACCTGGTGTTGTTACTTCCAGGATATAGTTTTCCTTTATCAACCCCACTTCATCCAAATGTGCCGATAATCCCCGGCTAAGCTTAGCACAATCTTCAATTGTAACACCCTGATCTCCATCTACCATTACCACTACTTTCTTCTGAACTCTGTTCCCGGTAATGATAATATCTACCAAAAAATGTGAAGGCTCTACCAGGAGGGAAGATGCCATTTTGGTGATTTCAGAAGTCAATTCCATAATTTCCTATAAACAAAGAGGGGACTTTTTGGTCCCCTCTGGATGTTTTAAAACATGAAGTTGAGGCAAAGGTATAGCATTTTTAATTTATTGCAAAATGTTGCTTCTTTGGCCGTATCACTTTTGTTATTATGATTGAGTTAAATCGCGTTTGGTTCCTAAGGGGGTTGTTAATAGGGTTTCTTTTTCTATCAGGATGCGGTGGCGATGGACGGAAGTCGGCAGATGATAAACGAGAAAGAATTGTAAAGGTGCCTGGGTTTAATAGAGATTCTGCCTATTTCTTTATAGAAAAACAAGTTGCTTTTGGGCCAAGGATACCGGAAACAACTGCTCATCGGCAGGCAGGTGAATACCTTATCTCAAAACTGGAAGAGTTTGGTGGCAACATTACTACACAAGATTTCAGCGCTCCTACTTTTGAAGGCCGACAGATTCAGTTAAAAAATATCATTGCTTCGTTCTCACCAGAGAAACAGAAGCGGATTCTACTGGCGGCTCATTGGGATACGCGTCCATTCGCTGATAAAGACGCGACTAACCCAACAGGTAAAATGGACGGGGCAAACGATGGGGCCAGCGGGGTGGGTGTGCTGTTGGAAGTTGCCAGACTGATTGGTAAGGATACCTCACTAGCCGTAGGTATTGATATTATCTTTTTTGATGGTGAAGATTGGGGCGAGCCCGAAAATGCACAAGGTCAGCGTCAACCGCCAAAACCCTGGGATAGCTGGTGGTGCCTGGGGTCTCAATATTGGTCTAAAAATAAACATAAGCCTAACTACGCTGCCTACTATGGCATACTGCTCGATATGGTTGGCGCCAAAAATTCACAATTTTACAGGGAGGGAGCTAGCCTCCAATATGCTCCCCGCATTGTCTCAAAAGTTTGGGATGCCGCAGCCAGATTAGGTTATTCAGACTACTTTGTTAAACAATCGGCACATGCCATTACGGATGATCATATCTATGTAAATGAATGGGCAAAAATTCCTATGATAGACATTGTGCACTATCAGCCTGGCATTGGATATTTTGGAGATTATCATCATTCACAAAAAGATAATATGGAATTGATCAGCCGGGAGACGCTGGAAGCGGTAGGGAACACAGTGCTTAATGTAATTTATTACGAAGAGTAATCAGCAATCATTTTCAGGTAAACACCATACCCGCTTTTCTCCAAGGGTTTTGCCAATTCCATCAACTGATCTTTAGTGATGAATCTCATCCGGTAAGCCACTTCTTCAATGCAGCCAACTTTCAGATTTTGCCTTTGTTCAATAACCTGTACGAAGGTAGCGGCTTGCATTAATGAATCGAAAGTTCCGGTATCCAGCCAGGCTGTGCCTCTGCTCATTTGAGCAACTTTCAGTTTGCCTTTATTTAAATAAATATTATTCACATCCGTGATCTCCAGCTCACCGCGTTTACTTGGTTTAAGGGACTTTGCCATGGAAACCACCTCATTGTCATAAAAATAAAGGCCCGGCACGGCAAATTTAGATTTTGGAGACGTGGGTTTTTCTTCGATGGAAATTGCTTGGTTATTTTCATCAAACTCAACTACCCCATATCGCTCCGGATCGTGTACGTGATAAGCAAACACCACACCACCATCCGGCTCTTTATGAGCTTGCAATAAGCTAACTAATCCGGATCCATAAAAAATATTATCTCCCAGAATCAATGCAACGTTGTCGTTGCCAATGAATTTTTCACCAATGAGGAAAGCCTGAGCAAGTCCTTCGGGCTTAGGCTGGACGGCATAGGTAAAGGTACAGCCTAATCGGGATCCATCGCCCAGTAATTTTTCAAAGAACGGCAAATCCTGGGGTGTGGAAATAATCAGAATCTCCCTAATACCCGACATCATCAGTACCGAGAGCGGATAATAGATCATGGGTTTGTCATAAAGCGGCATCAACTGTTTGCTTACCACCAGGGTAAGCGGATGCAGACGCGTTCCGGAACCTCCGGCCAAAATGATTCCCTTCATAATCTAAAATTATCGATTTGAGTACATTTGTTGGTAGTAGTCTCTATAGGTCCCTGATGTAACGTGATTCAGCCATTCTGTATTTCCCAAATACCAGTCTACTGTTTTTTCAAGGCCTTCCTCAAAACGTACGGATGGCGACCAGCCAAGTTCGTTTTGAAGTTTAGTGCTATCTATGGCATAGCGCAAGTCATGTCCTGGCCTGTCTTTTACAAAAGTGATCAGTTGAGCCGATGATCCGGTGGCACGGCCGAGTTTTTTGTCCATGATGGAGCAGAGCAGGTGTACCAGATCAATATTTTTCCATTCGTTGTTGCCTCCGATGTTATAGACGTCACCAATTTTACCTTTATGAAATAGGGCATCAATAGCTCTGGCGTGATCCACCACATACAACCAGTCGCGTATGTTCTCGCCTTTTCCGTAGACGGGAAGTGGTT
Organism: uncultured Ohtaekwangia sp.; assembly: GCA_964436055.1. Taxonomy (GTDB): domain Bacteria; phylum Bacteroidota; class Bacteroidia; order Cytophagales; family Cyclobacteriaceae; genus ELB16-189. The sequence continues at coordinate 4,243 of CAYTBO010000085.1, read as the reverse complement.
TTTTTTCAATGATGTTATGTATCATCAACGGAATTAATTTTTCCGGAAAATGATTCGGACCGTAATTGTTGGAACAACGACTGATAACAACCGGGAGTTGATAACTGTTGTGAAACGCTTTAACGAAATGATCGCTGCCGGCTTTAGAAGCTGAATATGGTGATTGTGGATCAATCAAAGTAGTTTCTGTAAACAACCTGCCGTTTTCGATTGAGCCGTAAACTTCATCCGTGGAGATGTGATAGAATTTTTTGGATTGATCTTTTCCCCAGGTTTTTGAGGCTGCCTGAAGTAAATTAACAGTTCCGATGATGTTGGTAATGACGAACTCATTAGGATTTTCCAAAGAACGATCTACGTGAGATTCGGCGGCCAGGTGAATTACACCATCAAATTGCTCAACTTCAAACAGTTTTATCATTGATGCCCCATCGGCAATATCTCCTTTGATAAAGCTGTAGTTAGACTTATTTTCTACGTCCCGCAGGTTTTCAAGATTTCCCGCATAGGTTAGTTTATCGAGATTGATGATTTGATATTCCGGATAGGTATTTACAAACAACCTGACAACATGCGACCCAATGAATCCGGCTCCTCCCGTGATCAGAATTTTTTTCACAGCTTAGTTAATGTAGTTATCAAATTTTTTATGATCCCGGGCAAACAAAACATCTTCAGGCAAAGACTTGAAGTATTCATAGGTAATCTTCAACCCTTCCGCTCGCGAAACTTTCGGTTCCCATTTTAACAATTTTTTCGCCTTGGTAATGTCTGGTTGTCTTTGCTTAGGATCATTTAAAGGCAGTGGTTTGCTTATGATTTTTTGTTTGGTTCCGGTGAGCTTAATGATTTCTTCTGCAAATTGCATGATCGTAATTTCATCCGGGTTGCCAATGTTGACAGGCAAATGATAATCAGACATTAAAAGCCTGTAAATGCCTTCAACCAAATCATCCACATAACAGAAGGATCGGGTTTGAGAACCATCACCAAAAACAGTAAGGTCCTCTCCACGCAATGCCTGACCAATAAATGCGGGAAGCACTCTTCCATCATTGAGTCTCATCCGTGGACCATACGTGTTGAAAATTCTGACGATTCTGGTTTCCAACCCATGATACGTATGGTACGCCATCGTCATTGCTTCCTGAAAGCGTTTCGCTTCGTCATATACGCCACGTGGGCCTACAGGATTTACGTTGCCATAATATTCTTCAGTTTGCGGATGTTCAAGCGGATCTCCATATACTTCTGAGGTTGAGGCCACAAGTATTCGAGCCTTTTTGGCAAGAGCCAGACCTAATAAGTTATGAGTACCCAGCGAACCAACCTTCAACGTTTGTATAGGAATCTTCAGGTAATCTATCGGGCTGGCAGGGGAGGCAAAATGCAGGATGTAATCCAGTTTGCCAGGCACATGTACAAAATTTGAAACATCGCAATGATAGAATTCAAAGTTTTCAAGCTTGAACAGGTGCTCAATATTTTTGAGGTCTCCGGTGATTAGGTTATCCATTGCGATGACCTGGTAATCTTCTTTCACAAAGCGATCACACAAATGCGAACCCAGGAATCCGGCACCACCCGTTATAAGTATTGTATTTCTAGTCATACCGATTTTCGACCAATGCTAATATACGTAAACCCAAGTTCCTGCATTGTATTTACATCATACAGGTTGCGGCCATCAAAAATTACCTTGTTTTTGAGGATAGTTGAAAGTTTATCAAAATCCGGAGCGCGGAATTCCGGCCATTCGGTTGCTATAAAAATTGCATCAGCGCCTTCAGCGGCTTCATAAGGTGTTGGGAAATACTGAATTTTATCTCCGATAACTTTCTTTACATTGTCCATGGCTTCGGGATCATGTACTTTAATCTGAGCGCCTTCATCCAGTAGCTTTTCAATGTTATAAAGTGCCGGAGCTTCCCTGATGTCATCTGTGTGCGGCTTAAATGCTAGGCCCCAAATGGCAATCGTTTTATCCTTTAAATTACCATTGAAGTATTTTTTAATGTGATCAATAAGCTTTAACCGCTGGAAGTCATTCACCTCCATTACTGAATTAAGGATTTTGAAATCATATTTTTTGTCCGTAGCAGATTTGGCCAACGCCTGCACATCTTTTGGGAAACAGCTTCCGCCATAACCAATTCCCGGGAAAAGGAACCGTTTTCCGATTCTGCTATCGCTGCCAATTCCTTTTCTTACGGCATCTACATCAGCACCCATTAGTTCACACAAGTTGGCGATTTCATTCATGAAACTGATTTTGGTTGCCAGAAATGAATTAGCGGCATACTTTGTCAGTTCGGCTGATCGCTCATCCATAAAAATTACCGGATTGCCCTGACGAACAAATGGCGCATAAAGCTCTTCCATTAGTTTTGTTGCCCGAGGAGAGCTTGTGCCTACTACTACCCTTTCAGGTTTCATAAAATCTTCTACGGCTACGCCTTCTCTGAGGAATTCCGGATTAGAAACCACATCAAATTCAACCTTGGCGTTGGCTGCAATGGCATCCCTCACTTTTTCTGAAGTGCCGACCGGCACGGTACTTTTATCAACAATTACTGTGTACGATTTTAAAATGGGTCCCAGGTCTTGGGCAACCTTTAAAATGTATTTCATGTCAGCGGAGCCATCTTCTCCGGGGGGTGTTGGCAAGGCCAGGAAAATGATTTTTGCATCTTTAATACCCTCTTCCAGATCAGTGGTAAAGTAAAGCCTGTTTTGCTTGATGTTCCGTTCAAATATCGGAGTAAGACCAGGTTCATAGATAGTTACTTTGCCGTTTTTAAGCTTGTCTACCTTTTCCGCATCGATATCTATGCAGGTAACGGTATTCCCGGTCTCAGACAGACAAGTTCCGGTGACTAAACCAACATAACCCGTTCCAACTACAGCAATCTTCATAAATCCATTGTTAATAAAGAAAGCGGCAAAATTAGACTTTTACGACCAAATCTGCAGGAATGAAAAAAAGAACATAACCAAACTAACATTCGTTTGGTAAGTCAGGAAATAACCTCTACTTTTGGTTCCCAAAAAAATATAAAAATGCCAGCAGCAGTAGAATCAATGGAAGGCGTAAGCTTTGAACAAACAGAAAATCAACGTATGATTTCGCAGATGATCCGTGACTTCGCGGATCTTGAGATTATACCCAAAATAATGGAATGGGATGAAAGTCAGGAATTCCCTGTTCCTCTTTTTAGAAAAATGGGTGAATTGGGCTTGATGGGGGTTTTGGTACCCGAAGAATATGGGGGATCAGGATTTGGTTATGTGGAATACGTAACCGCGATATCCGAAATTGCCAGAATTGATGGATCGATTGGTCTTTCCGTTGCAGCCCATAATTCTTTGTGTACCGGTCACATTCTTCAGTTTGGAAGTGAAGCCCAAAAGCAAAAATATTTACCCAGGTTAGCTTCCGGTCAATGGATTGGTGCCTGGGGCTTAACGGAACCCAATACAGGTTCTGATGCCGGGAATATGCGTACGGTAGCATTAAAAGATGGCGATTATTTTGTCATTAATGGGGCAAAGAATTTTATTACCCACGGGAAATCCGGTGATGTTGCAGTAGTTATAGTGCGCACGGGTGAAGTCGGAGACTCCCATGGAATGACAGCATTTGTTATTGAAAGAGGAACACCGGGCTTCAGTGCAGGAAAAAAGGAAAACAAATTGGGAATGCGCGCCTCTGAGACAGCGGAGATCATTTTCACCGATTGCCGGGTCCACAAAGATCAGATTCTTGGTGAAGTGGGTGACGGTTTTGTGCAATCGTTGAAAGTACTGGATGGTGGAAGGATATCCATTGCCGCTCTTAGCCTGGGCATAGCGCAAGGAGCTTTTGACGCTGCGCTACAATATTCCAAAGAAAGGCATCAGTTCAACAAGCCTATTTCGTCATTTCAGGGAATTTCATTCAAGCTTGCTGACATGGCCACCAAAGTAGAAGCTGCCAAGTTGCTTACTTTCAGAGCCGCGGATTTGAAAAACAGAGGAAAGAACGTAAATCTGGAGTCAGCAATGGCCAAATTGTACGCCTCTGAAATATGTGTGGAGGTAGCCAACGATGCGGTTCAGATTTTCGGGGGGTATGGGTATACCAAAGACTTTCCGGTAGAGAAATTTTACAGGGATGCCAAGTTGTGTACAATTGGAGAGGGGACCTCTGAAATACAGAAATTGGTTATTTCACGGGCTGTATTGAAGTAAAATTTGCATAAAT
>CAYTBO010000084.1:5199-12894 GCA_964436055.1 uncultured Ohtaekwangia sp. | reverse complement strand
ATCGTCACCCGGGAGATAGGATCCCTCAATGAGCATATTGACAAGGCTGTAGAAAATATACGAGAACGTAGAAAAGGAAATGCTTCATCAGAGATGCAACTTTCGATGACCAGCATCAATAATCTGGCGTTGATGTTGAATGATCATTTTGACATGATGATGGATATGATGGCCAATGCCATGCCATCGAAAGGAAAAGGAAAATCCAAGGGGCAACAAAGTTTGGGTGAGCTTCAGCAACAACTCAACAATCAGATCGAACAGTTGAAGAACAGTGGAAAGTCCGGTCGTCAGTTGTCGGAAGAACTCGCGCGGATGGCCGCTGAGCAGGAGCGTATCCGAAGGGCATTGCAGGAGATGCAGGAGAAACTGGAAAAAAATGGAGGAAAAAGCCTGGGTAGCGATATTCCCGGAAAAATGGAACAAACCGAAATGGAATTGGTTAATAAACGACTAACTGAACAAACCATCAGAAGGCAAAAAGATATTCTGACGCGATTGCTTGAAGCTGAGAAATCTATGCGAGAACAAAATCTTGATGAAGAACGTAAAGGAGAAACGGCAAAAGAATATCAAAAAGAAATACCTCGCGCTTTTGAAGAATATTTAAGATTAAAGGAAAAAGAAGTAGAATTGTTGAAAACAGTCCCTCCGAAACTATACCCTTATTACAAAAAGGAGGTAAATGAGTACTTTAAGCGTATCGAAAACGATTAGATACGTGAGAATCCTCAATTAAAATTTAACCTTGACTTTGGCTTGATGAACAGTATTCGTATTGAAATCCCTTCTTTATCTGAAAATATCAGGATGATTGAAAGCTTCATCGATAATGCAAGAGAAAAGTTTGACTTTAACGATGACATCTATGGTAATATCATGATAGCTGTAACAGAAGCTGTCAATAATGCGATCAGGCACGGCAATCGAAACAACTCATCCAAAAGTGTAGCACTTTCTCTCTCCTTAGAGGAAGGACTGATAAAATTCAATGTAGAAGATGAAGGCGATGGTTTTGATTACCACAACCTGCCGGATCCCACAGCCCCGGAGAATCTTGAAAAACCAGGCGGACGAGGAATCTTTCTCATGAAACACTTGTCGGACGAGGTAAGCTTCAAGGAAAACGGAAGGGTAGTGGAGCTCAGTTTTTATATCAATAATTAATGGCCCTTCATTATTTCACTGAAGGAGTTAAATTTAAATTAGATCACCCCAGAAAAACAGCAACCTGGATTAAAGATTCCATTCAACGTGAAAAGCGCGTAACTGGAGAAATAAATTACATTTTCTGCACTGATCTTATTCTCCAATCCATTAATCAGACCTACCTCAATCATGACGATTTCACAGACATTATCACTTTCGATTATTCTGAAAAGAATTCGCAGGTTATAAGCGGAGATGTCTATATAAGCATCGACCGGGTAAAGGAAAACTCATCAAAATTCAATAAGTCCTTTGATGAGGAACTTCATCGGGTGATGATTCATGGGATATTGCACCTTTTGGGTTATATGGATAAAAAAACTGCCGATAAAGCTCAAATGCGCAAAAAAGAAGAAGCTTACCTATCTTTGCGCATTAAATAGTTCCACGTGGAACATACGGTCAGATTGAACTGTTAAAAGTGGTCGGCGTTTCACGTGAAACAATAAGCATAATCATGTTCAAAGAATACGATGTTATAGTAGTAGGGGCAGGACATGCCGGCTGTGAGGCTGCGGCTGCGGCTGCCAATATGGGCTCAAATGTGCTATTAGTAACCATGAACATGGGCACAATCGGTCAAATGTCATGCAATCCCGCTATGGGAGGAGTAGCTAAAGGCCAAATAGTGCGCGAAATCGATGCCCTGGGAGGGTATTCTGGAATTGTGTCTGACAAATCCATGATTCAGTTTAGAATGCTAAACAGGTCAAAAGGGCCCGCAATGTGGAGTCCCAGAGCCCAAAATGATAGAATGAAGTTTGCTGAAGAATGGCGACTCATGCTTGAGAAAACACCAAACGTTGACTTTTGGCAAGAAATGGTATCTGCCTTGCTGGTAAAGGATGGTAAGGTAATAGGAGTGAGAACCGCTCTTGGAATCGACATTAAGTCAAAAGCGGTGGTACTTACCAATGGAACCTTTTTGAATGGCCTTATCCATATTGGCGAAAAACAATTCGGCGGAGGCAGAACGGGTGAAAAAGCCGCTACAGGACTTACAGAACAGTTGCTTTCCCTTGGCTTTGAGTCGGGAAGAATGAAAACAGGAACCCCTCCACGGATAGATGGCCGTTCATTGGACTATACCAAAATGGAGGAACAACCTGGTGATGAAAATCCGTCCAAGTTTTCCTTTACAGATACCAAGGCATTAACAGAACAAAGAAGCTGCTGGATAACGTATACCAATGATCAGGTTCACAGAGAACTACAAAAAGGATTTGAAAAATCCCCCATGTTTCAGGGAAGGATTCAAGGCCTCGGACCGAGGTATTGTCCATCTATAGAAGATAAGATTAACCGGTTCGCTGATAAAGACCGTCATCAAATATTTGTGGAACCGGAAGGCTGGAATACCATTGAAATCTATGTTAATGGGTTTTCGACTTCCCTACCTGAAAATGTTCAATATCAAGCGCTTACAAAAATTCCAGGGTTTGAAAATGCAAAAATGTTCAGAACCGGATATGCCATCGAATACGATTACTTTCCTCCCACCCAGTTAAAACGATCACTTGAAACGCAACTGATTGATAATCTGTACTTTGCAGGGCAAATCAATGGTACAACGGGTTATGAAGAAGCCGCCTGCCAGGGATTGATGGCTGGCATAAATGCGCACAACAAAATCAATGAAAAGGAACCATTGGTACTGAAAAGGTCCGAAGCGTATATTGGAGTACTCATTGATGATCTGGTGAACAAAGGGACTATTGAACCCTATCGCATGTTTACCTCCAGAGCAGAATACAGAATATTGCTACGCCAGGATAATGCTGACTTAAGGCTAACAGAGATCGGACATAAAATCGGTTTGGCTGATGATGCACGATTGGAAAAAGTTTTGAGCAAAAAGAAAAAAGTAAATCAACTCATTCATGAGTTAGAAAAATTGAAGCTCGATCCAACTACAGTCAACAACCAATTGACAGAATTAAAATCAGCCGTCATTCGTGAAAGAGTACCTGTCGTAAATTTTTTGAAGCGTCCTGAAATAGGAATGAAGGAATTGAAAAAAGTACATTCTTCCATTAACGATTATGTCTCGTCATTCTCTACGGAGGTGCAGGAGCAAGCTGAAATTCAAGTGAAGTATATCACCTACATTGATCGGGAACAAAAACTTGCTCAAAAGATCGAGGGGCTTGAAGATTATAAAATCAGACCAGACTTTGATTATGACCGGGTAAAAGCCCTTTCATCCGAAGGACGGGAAAAGCTAAAAAAGATAAATCCTGAAACGTTGGGTCAGGCCTCAAGAATCAGTGGCGTTTCACCTGCAGATATATCGATACTTACCATCTACATGGGCAAGTAATTCTCATGCAATTAGAATACGTTAAGGTTTGCCCCATCTGTTCAAAAAGTGAATTTATCGATTCCATTATTTGTCAGGACTTTACGTATAGTCAAAAGAAATTTACCATTCAAAAATGCACCGGATGTCAACTGCTTTTGACCAACCCAAGACCAAATGTAAATTCACTTAGCGAATACTATAATTCTCAAGTTTATATTTCTCACACCAGCAAAGCTTCGAATGTTTTCGATGCAATCTATCTAAAAGCCAGGAGCTACACCCTCAACTGGAAATTCACTCTAATCTCAAAACTAAAAAGCATCGGAACGCTGCTGGACTACGGCTGCGGCACCGGAGAATTTTTATTGACAATGAACTCACACGGCTGGAAAACGAAAGGAGTTGAACCCTCAAAACCAGCAAGAGATAAAGCGAATAATTTAGGATCTTCCGAACATCCTCATGTTTTCGAAAACCTGGCTGAAATCAGCAATAATAAATTTGACGTCATTACCTTATGGCATGTTTTGGAACACATTTCCGATCCAAACGAACTGTTGCTAAAGTTGAAACGGAAACTAAATGACGATGGATTAATGTTTGTTGCAGTCCCTAATTATAAATCGTTTGATGCACGTCACTACCGGCAATATTGGGCAGCCTATGATGTGCCACGGCATCTCTGGCACTTCTCGAAAGATAACATGGAAGCCATTTTACTAAAGAATAATTTAATTTTAGACAAGGTCGTACCTATGAAACTGGACGCATACTACGTGTCCTTACTCAGCGAGAAGTATAAAAATGGGAACACCTATTCACTGCTTTCCCCCATTAAAGCACTGGTAAATGCATGGCGCTCCAATGCCAAAGCCAAAAGTGGAAATACGCACTCAAGCCATATTTATATTGCGAGGCATGCGTAAAATCGGGTTCATTTTGCTTTTGATCATTTCAGGCCTTCCCTTATGGAGGTGTGCCAATCAGACCACGCCTATGGGTGGACCGAAGGATACAATTCCACCCATTCTGATAAAATCAATTCCCGAACACAAACAAAAAAACTATAAGAATAAATCGATCGAACTTGAGTTCAACGAAAACATTACATTATTTAATCCAAAAGACGAAATCCTGATCTCACCTTCAGTGGGAAAGGATATCGAATATAAATATAAAAAAAACATTGTCATAATCACGCCTACGGAGAGATGGCAAGACAGTGCCACCTACTCCATCGCATTCCGCGAAGGAATTAAAGACCTTACAGAAAACAACCCGGCAGAAAATCTGAAATTAGCCTTCAGCACCGGCCCGTCGATAGATTCTCTATATATACACGGTAGTATAAAATTTGCCCTGAAGGAAACAATTCCAGAAAAAATTACCGTTGCGATTTATCAGGCTGATACCTTTGATATTTTCCAACATACACCCACCTATTTCACCTTAAACAATAAAAAGGGAAAATTCAGTCTCGACAACATCAAAGCAGGTACTTACAAAATCTACGCCTTTGACGACAAAAACAAAAACCTGAAAGTAGAAAGCAGCACAGAGAAGTTTGGATTTTTAAGCGAGCCCATTACCCTTGAACCCAAAATGGATTCAATCACGATTTCATTGATCAATTTAGATACGCGTGAACCGGTATTAAATAATGTTCGTAATACAGGCCTCTTTACACGCTTCACATTCAACAAGGCGCTGGATCAATATCGCATTCAGGCAGCAACCCATGAACCGCTGGTGCATGCATACGGTACAGATCAATCCCAGATTATACTTTACAACCCTAAAGAAATAATTGACAGTCTGCAAATTAACCTAACAGCCATTGATAGTGTCGAACAACGCATTGATACAACCCTGTTCATTAAGCAAGTAGATCCCAACTTCATCAAAGAGGATTTTATCACAAGTCCTGGTAAAGTCAAATACCATTATCGAACCAATTTATTAGAGCAAACCTTTCGATTGTCTAAGCCTCTAATGTTATTTACGTATGACAGTATGTTTATCAAGGTTGATTCAGCATTTTTTATTCCTATTCTACCGGATGATTTTGAATACGATACCATTACTAAAAAACTGATTCTAAAAAAAATAATTCCAACGGATACATTATTCAAAAGTTTAAAAATTAATCCCGAATTGATCATGGGAAAAGGCAGCCTCATCAGCATCGAAAGTGATAGCAGCAAATCGTATAGCGCAGCCATATCAAAATTGGAAACATCGAATACTGGAACTCTTCTGGTTGAAACCAAAACGACTGAACCCAACTACATCATTCAATTGACAACATTGTCAAATGAAATAGTCGAGGAAATTAAAAACGTTAATACCTACTCATTCAATTATCTTTCTCCTGGGAACTATAAAATTAAAATCATCATTGATAAAAATAATAATGGCAGATGGGATGCGGGAAACATATTTAAAAACATGGAGCCAGAACCCATCGTCTATTACATAACCCAGGACAAAAAGTACGATATACCAATCCGGGCGAATTGGGAGCTGGGCCCCCTATTGTTGATATTCTAATCTCATTGTGGATATCTCCCCCAATATGGAGGGATAACTAAACAACCGGACAAATATTAATGGTTTGTCTTCAAAACTGTTGATAACCACCCACTAAACTAAAAGCATCAACACCTCGTTAGATTGTGTAAAACAGTTATCAACAAAAAAATTCCAATGTTGACAAGCCATACAAGTAACCTCAGCAATTAAAATTAAGTACCTTTATAAATCACAAACCTTAAACATTACACTAACACGGCATACAGGCTTAAGAGTTATCCACAAATGCACAACCCTTATAGTAACTATTATATATATATAATTAATAAAATAACATTAGTCTGTTTGATGTGTACAGCTTCGCTTTCATTTAGCTACGCTCAAAATAGGGAAGACATCCAAATCGCTAATGAATACGTCTTAAAAGGGGAAAAAGAAAAGGCGCTGAAAGTTTACGAAGACCTGGCCAGGAATTTTATCAACATTCCATTAATACACAATGATTACCTCAACCTAATGTTAGACCTTGGCAAGTATAAGGATGCCGAAACGTATGTTGAAAAACTTATTCGCAGGATAGATGACCGGATTAACTATCGTCTTGATCTTGGCTTGGTTTATATCAAGGCAGGAGATATTCCTAAAGCCGAACGTCAATTTAAGGCTATCATCAAAAGCAGTGCTGCGGATATTTACAAAATCAAGGTGGTTTCGGATTACCTGGCGGGCCAGCGGCTTACGGACTATGCGGTTATGGCCATGCAAGAGGCAAGGCACGTACATGCCAATAACACACTTTTTACCCTTGAGTTGGCTAACCTCTACCGCATGCAGGGAAACCGGGATGCAATGGTGCAGGAGTACCTGAATTATGTAACGCAGACACCAGGAAATATAAATTATGTCAAAAACCTTCTCCAAATCCTGTTGACCAGGCCAGAAGAGATGGAGTCTTTGGAAAATCTTTTGTATGAGAAGGTACAGCGATATCCTGACTCGGAGGTCTATTCTGATTTACTTATCTGGGTAAATTTGCAACAGAAAAATTTTTATGGAGCGTTCATTCAGGCCAGAGCATACGACAAGCGATTTAAAGAGGAATCGCCTAAAACACTTGAAATTGCCAATATTGCCTTAAGCAATGAAGACTTTGAAAATGCGGACAGGGGATTTTCCTATGTAGTAAAGGAATACAATAATACCGACAATTACCTACCGGCACGACTTGGACAAATAAGGGCCAGGGAAGCGAAGGTGAAGAAGAGTTATCCGATAAAAAAGGATTCGGTTCGATACCTTATTTCAGAATACCAATCATTTGCCGCAAGTTATCCGGACAATCCAAACACCTATGAAGCAACACTGAACCAGGCGCTGCTTTACGCCTATTATCTGGATGAAAAAGATTCTGCAATAGAAAAACTGAATGAGCTGGTAGCCAATCCTCGCGTAGCACCGTATATCAAAGCAAAATCGAAACTGGAGTTGGGCGACATCTATATTTTAAAAGAAGAGCCCTGGGAAGCAACATTGGTTTATTCTCAGGTAGAGCGATCTCAGCGCGAAACACCGATCGGTTATGAAGCAAAATTACGAAACGCAAAACTTTCATACTTCAAAGGAGAATTTGCACTGGCACAGGAACATCTCGA
>CAYTBO010000084.1:0-5099 GCA_964436055.1 uncultured Ohtaekwangia sp. | reverse complement strand
ATGGAGATCTACCGTGAATTTCTAAGCAAATTTCCAGGTAGTGTATATGCTGCCGAAGCGCGAAAGCGTTTCCGTCAGTTACGGGGTGATTTTGATGCTACGCCTAATCAATAAGACAAAAATCCATTCTAAAATTAGGGGAAATTGATTTCTTAAATTTTACTAGTGAAGGAGGCCCAAACGGAACAGCCGGACCTTTTTGCGATCAATCAGTTTGTGATGCCTGGGGCAAAAAATTTATTCCAGCAGGATACACTTGCTCTACCTCTCCTGCACAGACTGCAAGTAGCGGTACACCACCGAATGGAAAATGTTTTCAGGTTGGCGATTTCTAAACCAGGAAAGGCATCTTTTAATACAAAATCCCTAGGCCAGTCAATTTTAAAAACTGATTTAACCACTGCCTCTTATGGATTTGGTCAGTTGAGATTTCAAAAATATCATTATCTTTTGTCATCAAAACCTATACTACTTATGAAGCATTTTTACTTTTTCGCTGCCTGCCTTATTCACTCTTCTCTTTTTGCTCAATCCAATGTGAAAGCACTGGTAGGCGGTACACTGATCGATGGATTTGGGAGCAATCCAATTCGCAATAGTGTAGTGATCATTGAAGGTCAGCGGATCAAAGCAATCGGTCAGGTTGGTCAGATTTCGATTCCATCTAATGCTGAAATAATTTCCACAGAAGGCATGAGTGTATTGCCCGGCTTATGGGATATGCACGTGCACCTGATGATCAACGGGCACAGCGACTATACACATTGGGATAAAACATACTTACCATTATTGGAAAAGGTAATCATGCCGGCTTCAGCACATCAGCTTCTGCTTGCCGGAGTTACAAGCGCCCGTGATTTGGGAGCACCACTTCAGGCCAGTATCAACGTAAGAAATAGAATAAACAAAGGAGAACTTCCGGGACCCACCATGTACATGTCCGGTCCTTTTATTCAGCACGAACCATACCCAGGCACGGAAGCATTTCGCTGGGGCGTAAAAGGAGTGGCGGATGCAAGGGCAAAAGTACAGCAACTGGTAAAGGCAGGTGTAGACTGCATCAAACTTATTGATCAGGATCAAATGACGATGGAGGAGTTGATAGCGGTGGTTGATGAAGCCCATAAAAACAAATTGAAAGTAGTGGGCCACTCACATCGGCCGGAGGAAATCAGAAGAGGATTGAAAGCGGGTGTGGATTGTTTTGAGCATACCGGATTGTCTTCAGCGCCAGAATACCCTGAAGATATCATTGACATGATCAAGGAAAGAACGGCGCAAATGAATCTCGGTCCTTTGTTCTGGACACCAACGGTAGAAGGCCTTTTTAATTTTGAATACACACGGGACAATCCTGAATTTTTGGACAACGATAGCTGGCATCTGGATTTGCCGGACTCTATCATCAAAGACATTAAACAATCCATCCAACATCCTGACCGCCTCTCCTATTTTCAATTGAATCCTATTCGCAAGCCGACATTGGAGAAAAAAATAAATCAAATTAAAAATGCGGGTGCGGTTTTATTAATTGGAACAGACAGTGGTATTCCTATGAAATTTCATAGCCAGAGCACGTGGAATGAGTTGAATGTATGGGTGAATGAATTTGGATTTGACCCGATGTATACCATTCGGGCTGCTACCTACTGGCCTTCGGTGGCTATGGGTGTAGATAAAGATTATGGAACCATAACGGAAGGAAAGTATGCCGATATTATTGCGGTAAAGGGTGACGTATTGCGACATATTGATTTACTGCAACATGTGGATATGGTGATCAAGCATGGAAAGAAAGTGAAGTGATGAAGAAACAGCTTATGAATTTTCATACTCGCAAATGGGTGAAGCCCGAGGATCTGAATCCCAACCAAACACTTTTTGGAGGTCGTTTGTTGCAATGGATTGATGAAGAGGCTGCGCTCTACGCAATCATTCAATTAGAAAACACGCACATCGTAACCAAATTTATTTCTGAGATCAACTTTATTTCCGCACCACGCCAGGGCGATATTATAGAGATCGGAATATTAGCCACTGAATTTGGCAGGACTTCCATCACACTTCGCTGTGAAGTGCGCAACAAGATGACCCGCGAGCCGATACTGTCTATTGAAAAGCTAATCTTCGTTAACCTTGACGAAAACGGAAAACCAAAACCTCACGGAAAGACAAAAGTTACCTACCCCAAGGACCGGTTTGAATAATTAATTATTCGTTCTTAAGCGCATCAATTGGATTAGATCTGGCAGCTTTGATGGATTGAAAGCCCATGGTGAGCCATGCAATGAGTAGTGCGGAGAGTCCAGCCACCACATACACAGTCACTCCAATTTCTGTTTTATAGGCATAACCTTTCAGCCACCAGTCCACGCTGAACCAGGCAAGTGGAATGGCGATGGCAAAAGCGATAAGAATCAGCTTGCCAAATTCTTTGGACAGCAAGACTACAATACCACTGACAGTTGCACCAAGCACCTTTCGAATGCCAATCTCTTTAGATCTTTGCTCTGCGGTAAATGAAGTGAGGGCAAACAATCCCAGACAAGCGATCACTATGGCCAGACCGGCAAACAGAGCGAAAATTTTCCCAAGCCGTTGCTCCGCAGCATACATATGGCCAAAGTCTTCATCAAGAAATGAGTATTGGAAAGGCTGCCCTGGAGCTAAACTTTTCCAGGTTTTTTCAATGGTTGAAATCACTTCTTGAGAATTGGCAGCATTAAATCTAAAGGAAACACTGCCGTCACTATTCCCCATAAAAAGTCCAAGTGGCGTGATGCCTTCATGCATGGTGGAAAAATGAAAATCTTCCACTACGCCAATGACCGGATAAGATTTAATTTTTGAAGGATCGGGAGATCCATCTGGCAGAGATCCATCAAAAGAACTTATTTTTTCCCCTATTGGATCATCGCCTAACTCAAATTGTTGTACGGCACTTTCATTAAGGATGACCCCATCTTTATCAGAAGGAAATTCCTCGGAGAAATCCCTTCCCAATTTGATCTTCATGCCAAATGTTTTAATGTAATCGTGATCTACACTCCAATTTTGTAGGCTCACCAGATTGTCTGAAGTAGGTTCTTGTCCTTCGCGCCAAAGTGGATTGTCGTTGCGCCAGGACCCCGCGCCTTCTACAGGTAAAAAGCCTGTTATGGAGCCGCTATGTATAAAACTGTTTTTTAATACCTCTTGCTTAAAAGGCTCTGCCCCGTTTGGACGCAAGGCGTAGGCATCTTGAATGACAATGACCTGATCTTTTTCAAATCCCAATTTTTTTGTTTGTATAAAATTCAATTGTCGGTTTACAGCGATAGCACCTACAATTAAAAATATGGAGATGACAAATTGAAAGACAACCAACGCGCTACGAATAAATCCGCTTTTCATCCCCAACGATACTCTTCCTTTTAACACATCGACTGGGCGGAATGCGGACAGAAAGAAGGAAGGGTAAACACCTGCAATTAATCCTACAAGAAGAGCAGCGCCAAACAAGACCAGGTAAAATAGGGGAGTGTCAAAGGGAAGGGAAAGCTGCTTTTGCGCCAACTCATTAAAGCTGGGAAGACTAAAGTACGCAATTCCAATAGCGATTAAAAAGGCAAAGAAAGTGACAAGCGTAGACTCGGTTAAGAATTGTCTGATTAAGTATGCCCGCACTGAGCCCATCACTTTGCGAATACCAACTTCCTTGGCGCGATTGCTAGACCTGGCGGTAGAAAGATTCATAAAATTGATGCAGGCAATACCGAGAATGAACAGGGCGATAATCCCCATAAGATAGACATAGGTGATATTGCCATTGGGTTCAAATTCTCCTTTGCGATCAGAATGTAAATGAATATCCAAAAGGGGCATTAAAGAGATCTCATAGATATTGCCAGATGCTCTGAACTTTTCCATCGTAAATTCACCACCTAATACCTGGGCAATTTGGGGTCCCACATATTTCTCGAGATACCCCGGCAGTTTCGCTTCCAGTGCTTTGCCATCAGCACCTTCTTTTAATAATAAATAGGTGGTGAAATTATTGCTCAGGTAAACGGGACGTTGTGCCTCCATGGCTACGGGCCAGTCGCCTACCATAGCAATTAGAATATCAAAATGAAAATGTGAGGCAGCAGGAATATCTTCATATACTGCGGTGACCTTCGCGTTATACTTGTTATCAAGAATTAAAGATTTGCCCAGGGCACTTTGGCCTGGAAAATATTTGAAAGCCATTTTTTTGCTTATGGCAATACTGGCGGGCTCTTTCAAAGCCGTGTTGGGGTTTCCCTCTATCACTTTTACTGAAAAGATTTTAAAGAAAGTGCTGTCCGTCCAGATAACATTGTTCTCTTTGATGTTGTCGGTACCCCCTTCTGGTTTCACCAGATAGGAACCTGCTCCACGAAATCGTACCGTAGCCTCAACCTCAGGATAATCCTGCTGAAGTGTATATCCTGTGGGGGCAGAAGTAGTGGTCATGAACAAGTGATTGCCTCCGAACTTGATCTCGTTGTGAATGCGATAGATTCGATCGGCTTTTGTATTGTATGTGTCGTATTGCAGTTCATCATTAATAAATAACATAATTACCAAACAAGCGGCAACGCCAATGGCCAATCCAAGTATATTGATAAAAGAATAAAAGCTGTGCTTGCGCAGGTTGCGCATGGCGATGATTAAATAGTTTTTTAACATGAGCAGAGTGATTGAGTTACTTGACTGTATGGTTTGATGTTGAGTTTTTCGAAGACCTTTTGTATGTCCAAAGGATTTGAGTACGTCTTTGTAAGCATCAAGAAACTTTTTGCCTTCAGCCATTTCAGCTTCCACACAGGAACAAATGTGATCGATCAATTCATTTTGAAGGGGCTCATAAACTAATCCCCGGTAATGAAGATCCTTGATGATGTAATTGATATGTTCCGCGGTAAGCAGCTGATCCATGGCTAAGCAAGTTGTACTTTCAATACGGCTGACATGGTCTTAAAAAAGTCGACCAGTTCGGTTACGCGCTCTATGACCAAATTATTTCCCTGAGGTGTAAGGGTGTAGTATTTCCTCAATCGCTTACCAAAATGAATTACTTCTGTCTGCAACAAACC
>CAYTBO010000083.1:0-12943 GCA_964436055.1 uncultured Ohtaekwangia sp. | reverse complement strand
TGTGTGGAAAAAATTCAACGGTGATTGGAAAATTGTACTGGACGTGATTGGCTGATAGCGGCCTCACTTCAAAATTATTTTCCTGATCGCATGGTTGAGGCGGTCCGAAATAAAAATCTCATTCTTGGAATTGACCGCCAACCCAATGGGTTGATTGAATTTTGACTCCTCACCATCACCGTTCACATAACCAGGCGTTCCATCTCCGGCAATAGTAATAACAGTTCCGGCCAAGGTGATCAATCGGATGGCATGATTATCCGTATCCGCTACGATGATTTGTTCATTTTTCAATTTGGCAATTCCACGTGCGCCATTAAACCTCGCTGTCGTCAGTATTCCATCTGTAAAGCCGGGGGTTTCGCTCCCCGAATAGGTTGTGACCACACCATCAAGGGTTACTTTTCTTATTTTGTGAACATCCGTTACCAACAAATCCCCGATCACATTCACCACAACGCCTTGTGGCCCCATAAAGCTGGCGCCTGCTCCGGTGCCATCCACGTAAGCTTGAGTGTCGTTCCCCGCTAAGGTTGTCACGACAGCCTCCGGTGTAAGCTGACGGATTCTTGTATTCCCCAGGTCACTTAGAAAAATCTGACCCTGTGCATTGATGGCCACCCCTGAGGGTGTGCTGAAGGCAGCCGATGTACCCGATCCATCTGCAAATTCGTTTAACCCAGTACCGGCAAAAGTTGACACAACAAAATTTATATCTTCCTGCGTGATTTTTCTTACGTTACTTGAAGATATTTCTGTAATAAAGATATTTCCTTCTCCATCAACTGCCGCGCCGTTGGGCCTGGCAAACGAGGCTTGCAGTCCGTTGCCATCTACGCTGGCAGGTGTACCACTACCTGCAATTGTTGAAACTGTTCCATCGGGGGAAATTTTCCTTATAGTATTATTGTCTCGATCGCAAATAAACAGGTTGTCTCCCTGATCGAACGCAAGACCACTCGGTATATTGAATCTGGACTCCAGTAAAGTACCGTTGGCAAAGCCCATCGTGCCGTCACCGGCATAGGTACTTACCGTGGCTGTAAAGATATATTCAAAAATAGGACCATCTATAACGCCCGCCCCTGTCCGTACTGTAATTTTTCCCGTACCCGCGCCTTCCGGCACAAGCACAACCACCTGTGTTTTGGTAAGGGACTTCACATTGGCAACCGACCCGTTGAACCTTACTATAGTTCCTCCCGGAAAGTCGTCAAAGTCTTCTCCTGTAATGGTAACCTCTTCGCCAAACCTGCCCGAGAGCGGCTCCACGGATGCGATCGAGTGTGTATTAAGGTATTTAAATTCCGGACCCTCAGAGGTTCCCGCGGATGTAGAAACGGATACCTTGCCTGTTCCGGCTGCGTCCGGCACCAGCACAATTAACTCAAAAGGATTTCCAGAAACAATAGTCGCCACTTTACCATTAAACCTTACAGTATTGCCCGAAGGGGAAATGGCAAAGTCTGAGCCTACGATGGTCACCTGGGTATTGGCAGTGCCGATGGTAGGTGTAATAGACAAAATAAAAGGTGGTACATCATTGATAGAACCGCAGCCACTGAATGAGGTGGAAAAAAGCAGGGTAAGGCTTATTATTGAGAATACTGATGTCATTAAGTCTCTTTGCATATCATTCAAAACTTTAGGCCATAAAGGTAATCAGTTAGCGGTTTTAATGGAACCCAATTTTCTAACGTAAAATGGTTTATTTCATTTCATCCGTGTAATTAAATCTTTTGCAGTTAGTATGGCCAATGTCCTCACAAAAGAAATTAGAATTATCAAATTGAGGACCGAACTGGTCGTAGCGTCAACCGAACTGGTCGTAGCGTCCCGCTACGACCTAAACAAATGTCAATTCAACTTCCCCTTTTCTAATTCCATGATAATCACCGGCACTACTGTGCAACCATTCCTCCTCTTTTTCGACCAAACCTTGAGCTACAGGGTTGTTATGAATATAATCCAACCGTTGTTGCAAAATCCCGTTAGTGTTCAACTCAATAGGATGGTTATGCTGCTGCCAAAATTGAAAATCATTATTTCTTTTATTGTGGTTCCCAGCTTCATAAAACAATCCAATGAACCACGGTAAATGTGACAAAATACAATTGCTGACTATCCCTGATTGCATATTTTCTACCCATTGAGACAAATATAGAAAATCATGATTATGGAGTAATAAGAAAAAGGCCTGCCAGTTATGAGAGCGACAATTCAAAAAAGGTCTTAGCGGGACGCTAAGACCAGTATGGGGGAAACGAAGTGAACCTGAAAGAATTAAGTTTCAGGAAAACCATACGTCAGGTGATCAAATCGGCAAAAGGGGAAAGAAAGCATAATAGGTTCCAGCGGGATCACCAACATACTTCCCGATCCGTTTTATTCAATAAATTAGGTTAGTATTTTTTCAGAATCCGTCATCATTGCCAGCCGGCGGCTTGCCAGCGAATCCTCGTCTCTACCACAGAAGAGGAGGGGCAGTTGTCCTTATTTTATTGAGCCAAAATCAGGACATACCACTCATTCGCAAGCAACACCTGCAGGCATGGCCAATGACGGTAAGAATTTATTGATAGCGGACTGCAGAACTCCAGATCATAATCCCCCATAAAGGGTGATTGGAGATCACTTACTACTGCGCCTGTCAATAAGTTTTTTCCATCACTAAGATAGACAGAACCTTTTTTACAAAAAGTAGAGAATAGCAGAATTACTTACATCAATTTAAGGAATGCTACCCCATTTTTTGGTCAAAAAAGGCATTTTTACCAAAAACCTTACATGGGAGCTTTTTTCGTCTCATGGAATAATATAAAAGTAATAACTGCCGAAGGTGCAGCTTCTTGGAGAAACCGGTCTAATCCCGAACTTCAAACAGAAAAATTCGATCCGGTATTAAAGTACGTTAAACATTGGGTGCCCGAATTAGGTACAGCAACCTATCCTAAACCTATTGTTGACCATAAATTCGCGCGCGATCGGGTATTGAAAGTGTATAAAGATGCTTTGGGGGCTAAGGTTTAAACTCTTTGACGCTAACAATGTTATTACGTCATGAACATTTACACGATTTCCAGAAAACAATTTTTGCCCATTTCACTAACAGAAGCCTGGGAATTTTTTTCTGCACCACGCAATCTTTCTAAGATCACACCTTCCAAAATGGGGTTTAACATCTTATATGTAAGCGGTGGAGAAAAAACCTATGCCGGTCAAATCATCAGGTACAAGATTCAGGCTATCCCTGGAATAAAAATGAACTGGGTTACCGAAATCACACACGTACAGGAACCCAATTACTTTGTTGATGAACAACGATTTGGTCCTTATGCCTTGTGGCATCATCAGCACCATTTTAAAGAAGTGCCTGGCGGAGTAGAAATGACAGATGAGGTAAATTACGCAATTGGCTATGGATTAATCGGGAGGTTGGCGTATTGGTTGTTTGTAGGTAAGGAGGTAAATCGTATTTTTAAGCATCGATATGTTGTGTTGGAGGATTACTTTAAATAGTAAATGAGTTACATTACAATAATTATTTGTTCATTGATTTCCATAGGTACGTTCCTATTTATGGAGGGGGTAGCCTGGTTCACCCACAAATATGTGATGCATGGGTTTCTTTGGACGTGGCATCGCTCCCATCACAGCGTGCATAACCAGGCGCTGGAGCGTAATGATTTGTTTGCGTTGGTATTTAGCATTCCTTCCATTTCTCTTTTTGTGATTTCTACAACATTCTACCCAAGTCCGTATTTGTTTTCGGTAGGGATAGGTATTCTTTGTTATGGTATTTTCTATTTAGTGTTTCATGACATAATTGTACATCAGCGGGTGAAGTGGATACCTAAAAAGAGAAGTGCTTATTTACAGCGAATGATGCACGCACACTACATCCATCATGCAAAACACACAAAAGAGAATTGTGAGGCCTTTGGGTTTTTATATGCCCCAAAGAAGTTTGAGCCAAAAAAGTTTATAATGAAGAAAGATCGACAGGCGACACAATAAGTACCTGAGTGCTATCGGACGGAACATCCCATCATGTCTTATAGAGTTCTAAAACAATTCCTTCCTTTTAGGGTTATTTCGTTAAAATCGAAATAATCTAGAAATCTCTGTATTATCTTAATGAAGAAGGCAATTATTATAGGGGCTGGAATTGCAGGCCTAGCCAGTGCATTACGGCTTAAACATAAAGGATATACGGTTACGGTTTTTGAGGCTAATACGTATGCGGGCGGTAAGCTTCATGCCATCAACAAAGAAGGTTTTCGATTTGATCTTGGCCCATCGCTATTTACCATGCCGCATCTGGTAGATGAGTTGTTTCAACTGCATGGTGTTAACCCTCGTGTTTACTTTAACTACTCTAAAAAAGAAGTTGTCTGCAATTACTTTTGGAGCGATGGCACTACTTTCTCGGTATCGGCTAATAGGGAAGATTTTATTAAAAATGCCTCCGAAAAATTTAATACTTCACAGCATATTCTATATAAGTATTTGGATAGAAATAAAGAGAAGTATGACCTCACAGCTGATATATTCCTGAATAAATCGTTGCACAGGAGGAGTACCTATTTATCTTTCGACACAATTAAATCCTTAGCACAAGCTGGCAAGCTTCATATAAATAAAACGCTCAACACGGTAAACAAGCAATACTTTTCCAATCCTAAATTGGTACAGCTTTTCAATAGGTATGCTACCTACAATGGGTCTTCACCATATGCAACCCCAGGCATCATGTCTATGATTCCGCATTTGGAAATGTACTTCGGTACTTTTTACCCAAAAGGAGGCATGCATGAAATTTCGCAAAGCCTTTATAGGCTAGCAGAAAAAGTAGGTATAAACTTCCAATTTAATGAGCATGTAACTGCAATTAATTATGAGCAAGATCATGTAACCGGAGTAACCACCTCAAAGAATACGTATGCTGCTGATGCTGTAGTGTCTAACATGGATGTTTTCAGTACTTATAACCATCTATTAAAATTAGCTAAGCAGCCTACAAAAATACTGAAGCAAGAACGGTCAAGCTCCGCACTAATATTTTATTGGGGAATCAATAAACTATTTCCTGAACTAGACTTGCATAATATCCTATTTTCTGATCATTACGAGGAAGAGTTTACTGATATATTCAAAAATAAGAGTTTTCACGATGACCCTACTATCTACATCAACGTAACGAGTAAAGAAGATTCTTCTGACGCCCCTGCAAATTGTGAAAATTGGTTTGTCATGATTAATGCGCCCGGAAACTTCGGACAAGAATGGCCCAAGCTAATTAAGCAAGCAAGAGCAAACATCATAAGCAAAATTAATCGAGTACTCCATACAGATATTGAGAAACTTATTTTAACCGAGCATATTTTAGATCCCGTTAACATCGAATTGCAAACGAAATCTCATCAGGGGTCACTCTATGGAACATCAAGTAATTCGAAGTTTGCCGCTTTCTTGAGACACCCAAACTTTTCGGGCCAGTTCAAAAACCTTTACTTCTGCGGTGGATCTGTCCATCCGGGTGGCGGAATTCCTCTCTGTCTATTATCTGCCAAAATTGCTACAGACCAAATCAGGAAAGTATGATTGCACAATGCATTATAAAGCAAAATAGCAATTTCAGGTTGTTCTCCATTTTTATCATTTGGATATTTCAAGTATCAGCCATCATAGGTATTTCAATAGGTCATTATGATTGGTTTATCAGTAAAACATGGCTTAATCTCATTATAACCGCGGTACTATTGGTGGTCAATTTTCCAATAGACAACTTTAAAAAAGTAATTGTTATACTAGTAATATTCGCGCTTAGCTTATTAGTAGAATGGATCGGTGTTCACTTTGGGTTCCTGTTTGGAGTATACGAATACGGAAAAAATCTGGGGCTAAAAATAGATGGTGTGCCTATACTGATTGGTGTTAACTGGTCTGTATTAATTCTCTCTACAGCCGCTATAGCTGATAAGTGCGTAAACCCAATCCTCTCTAAAGTTTTATTGGGAGCGCTACTAATGGTTTTTATTGACTTTTTCATTGAAACATCTGCGCCACCATTTGATTTTTGGATTTGGGCATCGGGTGCTGCCCCGCTTCGTAACTATATAGCTTGGTTTGTCGTTTCTTTAATCCTACACTATTTATACCATAGAACAAAAATGAAAGGTGATTTCAGTTTTTCTTTTCATCTTTACGCTGCTCAACTTCTATTTTTTATCTACTTCTATGGATTCCACCGTATATGATTATGCCATAGTTGGAGCAGGTGCAGCCGGCCTGCACTTAGCGATGGCCATGTCAAAAGATAAATTTTTCGACTCAAAGAAAATCTTGCTTCTTGAAAAATCACAGAAAGATGTAAATGACAAAACCTGGTGTTTTTGGGAACAAGGGGCTGGTAAATGGGACGGCCTTACCACAAAAATCTGGAATCAAGCGCAATTTATGGCTACCAATCAACAGATCAATCTGAACATGGGTGCTTATCAATATAAGATGTTAGCCGCAATTGATTTTTATGTTTACACCAAAAGAGAATTAGAAAAGAACGATAACATAACTTGGGTAAATACTGAAGTTGGAAACATAATACAAGGTGAAATCACCATACTAGTAACAAGCAGTCAGTCGTATCACGCCAAGCATGTATTTGACAGCATCATCACTCCTAACTTCTACAATTCAGCAGATAAATACACCAGGTTACTTCAACACTTCAAAGGCTGGGTAATCGAATCGGATTCGGAAGTCTTTAATGACAAGTCTTTCGTTATGATGGACTTTAGAATCACGGTACCCAATACAACTTGCTTTACCTACGTTCTCCCCATCAACAGGAAAAGAGCATTAATTGAATTCACTTTTTTTTCTCCAGCCTTGGTAGCAGAAAATACTTATGATAGCCTGTTGAGTCGGTATGTGAATGAAATACTTAAAATTGAAAATTACCAAATATTATCTGATGAAAAGGGCGTTATTCCGATGAGCGATTATCCCTTTCATGAGAGCAATAATAAGTACATAACTAAAATAGGAACTGCAGGAAGTTGGGTGAAACCGGCTTCGGGCTACTCCTTTAAAAATGCAGAACGATACAGCCAGCGCATTGTAAATAATATTAAAAACAACCGATTGCCCGGTTATAAGTTAGTAAACAACTTGTTTAGGAAATATGATATGCTTTTTATTCATGTGTTGTATCATCATAATGAATTGGGTGTAGGCTTGTTTGAAACCATGTACCATAAAAATGAAGCTTATAAAATACTGGCTTTTCTGGATGAAGAAACCACCCGGGCTGAAGAATTTAAAATTATAAACTCCTTTCCGAGATGGCCTTTTATTCGAGCGATTTTCAAGAAATTGTTTAGCTGATTATATCAGATCGGTATGAAGGCGACACCAAATTGATATACTCCTATGCAAAAATTTTTAACTAAGATTCGGAATCAGATTTTTACCTCCCCAAGTACCAATAGACTTATAGGGTTTGAATCTAGCAAAGAGCTCTTCCTTGTACCAGTTTAATCTTCTGGTCTTATTGATTGCCTCCCGATGCTCCTTAGTGTTATAAGCAAAATTATTTAAGGACTCTAAATCTTTCCAGATACTTACAGTAGCCATTTGAATGATCGGAACCTCCCCTATTCCTTTTGTATAGAGAAGTCCACTATTATCTTTTAAGGGTTGATGAGATGCGGGTACGTAGCGCCAGAAAGAAATAATCTTATGCCACTTAATAGTCGCTCTAGTTAATACAACAACAATTTCTGTTTTAGTTAATGGTTCTACTAACTGAAATGGATTACCTCCGTCCCACTGGCCATGAGAAGAAACGTTTTTCAAATATATGGTCCATACTTCTGCGGATCTAAGCCGATAACGTTGAAGAATCTCGCCTGTCTGAAAGAAAACTTGAAGGGCGTCTTCGCTAGACCATACCTGAAGCAGTACATATGTTGACCAGTCCGGAAAGGCCTTGAAACCCACCCCGCGTCCGCTTCCCATCAGTTTATAAAAGAATTGCCCCGGTACATCTTTTAAGCTCCGATGAGCAAATTGCATCATTGTAAATGCCCAGAATTTTGAAGAAGCTGTCTCAAATCTAAAAAATGTTAATGTAGTGGTCTGCGGCATTTAAGTTTAACAATAATTAATAAGTTGTGTTTTCAACGAAAAGGTCCCTTTATTGGAGAAGCCGGTCTAATTGAGCAGAGTAATCCGGAGTAAACGGTAAGGTCAGGTGTTTCAAAAAAAAACTGTTTTCCCTTGTTGGAATCCGTCTATACTTGATATTTCATTCAACCCATGTTTCAAAATCCAACCTTGACTTAGCTACTTTTCAGTAAATGAAGAAAAACGGTAGAAGGTAATGATAAAAAGAAACTGGATACAAGATAGTATCAAATTGTATGGCGGAAACTATCATACTTTCATTATTTGGTTTTGTACCTTAGGGTAAGTTGTAAAAATTATTGACATAATGATGAAAAACTACCCAAGTATCTTTAATGATGTGATAGGTCCAGTTATGCGTGGCCCCTCAAGTTCTCATTGCGCTGCTTCTCTGAGGATCGGCAGGCTGTGCAGGGATCTGATGGAAAATAATATAACCGATATTTTAATAGAATTCGATCCTAACGGTTCTTTAGCGAACACGCATAAGGATCAGGGATCGGATATGGGCCTGTTTGGAGGTTTCCTGGGATGGGAAGCTGATGACGAACGGTTACCTGAATCCGAACACTATATTTCTAGAGCGGGTATCAAAGTTCAATTTGCAATAAGAGATATTAATGCAGAACATCTAAACACATATCTCATTACGTTGAGTAATCCTGTAGAAACGAGGACTGTAACGGCTATTTCAACAGGCGGTGGTATGATTGAAGTAATAGCCATTGACGGAATTAAAGTTTCAATGATGGGTGACTTTTATGAAACCCTAATTTATTGTAAGACACCGGATAGGATTATAGAGTTAATTAAAAGAGAGATGCCTTACGATCATCTAATCGTGCACGAGGGCCATCCAAATTTTATTGAGATAAAGGCACAAAGTTTTCCTGATGAATCGGTTCACACTCAATTGGCTTCACTGGATGGTGTCATTAGTACTAAAAAACTATGTCCTGTACTTCCAATCTTATCAAGAAAAGATATCAACTTACCCTTTTCTACATGCAACGAAATGTTAAATTATAATAAGGATAAGAATCTTTCTCTATTAGAACTGGCCATTCGTTTTGAAAGCGAAAGAGGAAACATTTCTGAAGAAGAAGTTATTGAGAAGATGAGAAAGATAGTCCGTATTTTAAAGGATTCCATTACACAAGGACTACGTGGTACGGAATATGCTGACCGACTGTTAGGTAGTCAGTCGGTAAATTACAGAAATCAATTGCAAAGCAAGAGATTAGTAGAGGCAGGTGCGCTCAATACTGTTGTGATGTATGTTTCTGCGTTAATGGAGGTAAAGAGCTCAATGGGGGTTATTGTTGCTGCTCCTACGGCCGGTTCATGCGGCACTCTCCCTGGCGCTATAATTGGAACTGCCGATTTCCTTGGCGCTTCAGAAGATGAAATTATTAAAGCCATGTTGGTAGCGGGCATTATTGGGATTTTCATCGCGACACAATCAACCTTTGCAGGAGAAGTAGCAGGTTGTGGGGTTGAGTATGGTTCTGGGGGTAGCATGGCTTCAGCTGCGATTGTCCATCTTGCAAAGGGCTCTCTTGCCCAATCCATTGCCGCTTCTTCAATGGTCTTACAAAGTACACTGGGTACGACATGCACACCTATTGCCAATAGAGTGGAAGCCCCGTGTTTGGGAAATAATGTGATGGCGGCAACGAGCGCAATATCTTTTGCGAATATGGCACTCTCTGGTTATGACGAATTGATCCCTTTAGATGAGGTGATCGAAACGATGTACCTAATTGGAAAGGGAATACCTCACGAATTTAAATGTACTAACATAGGTGGATTGTGTGCTACAAAAACCGCTAAAATTTTAGAAGCTAAACTAAACTCTAAAAAATGAGATTCTCGTCAAACAGTCAGATAATCTCCACAGCCAAAGAAAAAGATGCTTACAATATTAAATAAATATTCAAAAAGTTTATGTTATCACTTTTACAGGATCAAAATTAGTTTTCTCAATATTCCTTTTAAACTCAGTGGGAGTTAAACCCGTTACATTTTTAAAGTGACGATTGAAATTTGAAATATTGTTAAAACCTGACTCATAACAACTTTCTGTTGAGTTATTTTTTCCACTCGTCAGAAGCCTGCAGGCGACTCCAACTCTAACTTCAATTAGAAAACGCGAAAAGGTTTTTTGCGTTCGGAATTTAAAAAATCTACAAAAAGCACTTGGGGTCATATTCACTAAGTTCGCAATTTCAGAGAGTGTTATTTGCTTGTGGGAGTTTGTAGTGATATAATCAAAAATCCTATTTATTTTTGGAATATCACTGGTAACTGATTGTATAGGGATCCTAGTTGATGAAATAAAACGAAGATGTTTACTCCTGGATATCTTGTTTAAGATTGACAGCAGAGCCGTTACTCTTCCAAACCCATTCGACATAGATAAAATTTTAAGATCCTCGTAAACACTAATTGCCTGTTCTGGAAAAATTCTAACTCCGTAGATAGAATATTTTAGAAGTTTTGCAATTAATTCAGCTTCCGGCAACTTTTCTAATAATGGCTGAAATGAATCCTGTTTAAAGAATATACTAATTGCTCTAGCATGAAGTTTAGGATTATGCTCATGGTATTCTTCACCATTCCTTAAAACATGAGGTAAGTTTTTACCAAATAAAAATGCCTCACCCGCTTGAAATTTTCCGATGGTTGGGCCAACAAACAACTTTCCATCTCCCTCTATAATGTAAGTTAGTTGGCATTCTTCATGGAAATGGATAGGATCATAAAAGTGGTCAAAATCCCAATGCTCAACTTTAACTGATTCCCCTTCCAGGATAGGTACTTTGAAATGAACTGGCTCCATATAATTCAAACTTTAAATATGGTAAGATCATTTTTGCCAAAATAGCATTACTAAATTTACAATATTATATCAGCCAAAACCACCCGTTCATCACAAAAAAGCTTGTTAGCCTAGAAAATAGCCCTAGATACGCAAAATAGCATATTATTGTAACCATGATAATACATGCCACTTCTCCTTGTAACCACAGAGTTTGATAAGAAGGATTTCTTGCAATTACCCATAAGGGTAAAGAGTCGGACATGTGATTAGTTGCTGGTTTCCTTGGTGGGGAGGTAGATTGACGAAAAGGTTACCAAACTATCTTCATGGGATTGAAGATGCCAATTTTGATATCAACATCGAAACCATTCCATCGGAGCTGCCAATTCTGTCCCGAATTATCCATTCGTCCCAGCAATTAATATTCTTTCCCTGGTCATTTCAAATGCTGTCTTCTAGCGTCTTCAATTTCATTTAATTTTGTTGGAATTTTAATTCCAAGAATCCTATTGGCTGCCCCGGTAATCAAGAAGTCATCTTCAATTCGTATACCTCCAAATTTTTTATACACATCAAGTTTATCGTAATTAACAAAATCCACGTATTGCTTTTGGCTTTTCCTCAACTCAATAAGCTCCGGGATCATATATATTCCTGGCTCAATTGTTATAACATTTCCAGCTTCAAGCTTTTTCCCAAGTCGTAATAATTTAAATCCAAAATCAGTTCGCTGTCGAAAAGTATCAGTGTAGCCCACATATTCCTCACCGAGATTTTCCATATCATGTACATCCAATCCCATCATATGCCCAAGTCCACACTGAAAAAATAAAGTATGTGCTCCTGCTTGAACAGCCTCCACAGGATCGCCTTTCATTAAGCCAATTGCCTTCAGGCCGTTAACCAATTCATAACATGCTGTCAAATGAACATCCATAAATAAAATATCCGGATGTGCCATCTGAACTGCCTTTTGATAAGCCGAGTACACGATCTCGTAAATTTCCTTTTGTTTTGTGCTAAAACCCGGAGAAACTGGAAAAGTTCTAGTCAGGTCGCCACAGTACCCAGAATCAACCTCAGCGCCACAATCACACAAGACCATTTCACCTTCTTGGAGAATATTCGATTGATCATAGTTATGCAAAACCTGTCCATTTATAGTCAGGATAGTTGGAAATGCCAATCCCCTGCCTTTTGAATAAGCAATTTGATTAACATATGAAGCCAGAATTCTTTCACTAATTCCCATCTTGGCAGATTTCATTGCTTGAAGCTGCATGTCACCAGTTACACCTACCGCCTTTTCAATTTCTCTTATTTCAGCCGCTGTTTTGATTGACCTTGTATTTACGATAGCCTTGATTAACTGAACAGAGGATTCATTGATAAACTGAGTTGATCCTTTACCTAATAAATAATTAAGTTTCTCCCCATGCTCCGGTCTGTAGGGTGGTAAGAAATGAACTATCCGCTTCTGGTTAAGAATTATATCTATAACATCCTTTATAGTTTCTGCTTTAGCCAACCGAATAACGCCAACTTCCTCTGCCATATCCTTCAGCGATGTCTTTAGGCCAGCAAAAATTATTTCATCAATTGAACTTTCATTTCCGAAGAGAATTTCAGAATTATTATCAATATCAATTATTGCTGATAAGCCAGCCCTTTCTATTCCAAAATAGTAGAGAAAGGTACTGTCCTGTCTAAAGGGATACCAATTATTTTTAAAATTAATGCCACTTTCATTATTACCTAACAGCAATATGACGCCAGTTCGAACGGATCTTTTTAAACTTGCCCGTCTTGCTACGTACTCTTCTTTTGTAAACATGAAAAAATGGAATAAGGATTTGAGAAATCGCTAATCTATTGAATTTTTGCTCGTGAAAATTGTCCATTCACTCTCTCATTATCCCCAATTAATTA
>CAYTBO010000082.1:0-12975 GCA_964436055.1 uncultured Ohtaekwangia sp. | reverse complement strand
CTCTCCTCTACAATCCCTAAAATCTTTTCGTCAATGGCATCAAGATCTTTTTGGGCAGCCATCTTGCCGTCAAGGATGGTCTTCTTTACTATCTCAATAGGGTCTCTTCTTTTATATTCCTCTACCTCTTCTTTGGTTCTGTATTTGGCCGGATCCGACATGGAGTGACCTTTGTACCTGTATGTTCGGAATTCCAGTAACGTAGGTCCATCTCCCTTGCGGGCTCGGTCGGCAGCCACCGCTACAGATCGATGAACTGCTTCAGGGCTCATGCCATCTACAGGCTCCGCAGGCATATCGTATGAATCCGCAAGCGTGTAGAGCTCGGTAACATTGGAGGTACGCTCTACGGAAGTGCCCATCGCATAGCCATTGTTTTCGATTACAAATATCACGGGCAACTTCCACAACATGGCAAGGTTAAGGGCTTCGTGAAACGCCCCTTGACGCACCGCGCCATCCCCCATAAAACAAATACAAAGGTTTTTGGTCTTGTTATATTTTTCTGCGAATGCAATACCTGCGCCCAATGGAATCTGACCGCCAACAATTCCGTGGCCGCCAAAAAAATTATGCTTCTTGTCAAACATGTGCATCGACCCGCCTTTTCCTTTCGAAACTCCCGTTTCTTTGGCAAAGAGTTCTGCCATTACCGCTTTTGGATCAGATCCAAGGATCAACGGATGGGCATGATCACGGTATGCGGTAATCCACTTGTCGTCTTTTTCCAAGGCGGTAAACGACCCTGCGGCACAAGCCTCCTGACCTATATATAGGTGACAAAATCCCCTGATCTTTTGCTGGCCGTATAGCTGCCCCGCTTTTTCTTCAAATTTTCGCATCAATTGCATGCTCTCATACCAAAAAAGATAGGTTTCCTTTGAAAACTCGCTCTTGTCACTCTTTTTGGTTGAATTGCTTTTTGCTTGGGTACCGGTGGCCATTTATTATTAATTTTGATGAGAATGATCTGCGAAAATACAGCAGTATCCCTCAATACCCAAACACGCTAAATAAAACTGGTGCACCTTAAAAAACTCTCCCTATTTGACTTTAAAAACTACGAAGAGGCCCATTTTGGCTTCGATCCGAAAGTCAATTGTTTCCTGGGAAAGAATGGCGTGGGTAAGACCAATATCCTTGATGGTATATACTATCTGTCCCTCACCAAAAGTGCGCTGATAGCGACTGACGCTCAAAACATCAGGCATGGCAGAACACAGTTTGTTATTAAGGGAGAGTTTCAGCTTGATTCAAGCGCCTCGGCAGTAGCCTGTTCTTTTACCCAGGGATCAAAAAAAATAATGCGTGTAGATGAACGGGAGGCGGATAGACTATCGAATCACATTGGTAAATTCCCTATTGTGTTGGTGGCCCCTAATGATATCGAGCTGATCTGGGGAGCCAGCGAAATGAGAAGGAAATTTTTTGATACGCTTATTTCACAGCTTGACAAAATTTATCTTGAAAACCTCATTACCTACAACAATCACCTCAGACAGCGCAACAGTTTGCTTCGCGCATCCGATCATGGAAAGATCGATCTTGACTTGCTGGAGGTTTATGACCAAAAGCTGATTTCCACAGGCAATTACATCCATCAAAAGCGGGCAGAATTTCTGAGTTCGTTTCTTCCGGTATTTGAAAAACATTATGCTTTTCTTTCGGGAAAGTTGGAGGATGTGAACATTATCTACCGATCCGATAGTACCGGACTCGATCCTGGCACATTACTCCGGAAATCACTGAAAAAGGATTTGGCCATGCAGCGCACTTGTGTTGGGATACACCGCGATGATTTTGTGTTTGTATTGAATGGATATGAGCTGAAGCGAATTGGTTCACAAGGCCAGCAGAAATCATTTTTAATTGGACTTAAGCTTGCCGAATTTCAAAGCATTGAAATAGCAAAGCAAATTAAGCCCTTGTTGCTACTGGATGACATTTTTGACAAACTTGATGATGAGCGAATCCACAAGCTCGTCTCCCTGGTGATCGATGGTACATTTGGTCAACTCTTTATTACAGACGCCCGCCCCGACAGAAGTAAGGGGTTATTAAAGGAAGCAAAAGTGGAGGCTGAGTTATTTTTTATAGAAAACGGAAACCTAATGGAGGCATTATGACAAAGAAGGGAGATGGTGAAACCATTCATATAGGGCAGGCGATCAACAATTTGCTAAGTTCATACCATTTAAAGTCAAAATTTGATGAAGCCAGCCTGGTTGGTTCATGGGAAAGGCTGTTAGGCAAGCCCATAGCTAAAAGAACCAAAAAAGTTTATATCCGAAATAAGGTCCTTTTTGTTCATCTGGAATCGGCCGGCATGAAGCAAGATATAAGCTTGCACAAAGCTCAAATACTGGAAATTTTTCATCGGGAGTTCGGAAAGGAGGTAATCAATGAAATCGTGATTATGTAAAGCCGCCCCAAAAGGGGCATAATATCCCCCTGTAATACCTACAAATCTCAATACTTAGTTTGTCTAAACGGAAAAAGCGTATAATTTTGCACTCCTATTTTTTCGGAAAAAAATGAAAATAGGAGTTAAAAGCCCCTTGAAGTGGGAATTTTAATCGTTCTTTTAAATATGCAGTGGAAAGAGTAGGGGAGATACTCAAGCGGCCAACGAGGACAGACTGTAAATCTGTTGACTTATGTCTTCGCAGGTTCGAATCCTGCTCTCCCCACCATGAAGTTCAAATTTAAAATATGAATTTGAAATTAATGATGCGGGACTAGCTCAGTAGGTAGAGCGATAGCCTTCCCAGAATGCCGAACATGCGGGAGTAGCTCAGTTGGTAGAGCGATAGCCTTCCAAGCTATAGGTCGCGAGTTCGAACCTCGTCTCCCGCTCACAAACACTAAGGTGAGCTGCTGTTGTAGCTCAGGGGTAGAGCACTTCCTTGGTAAGGAAGAGGTCGAGGGTTCAATTCCCTTCAACAGCTCTAAAAAGTTGTGTATTAGGATGCATAGTTTGGTAAACGTACCGGACTGAAAAGAAAATTGAAGTTCTCTGCGGGTAGATGGGTAGCGACCATTGAAAAATCAACAGAGATTGTATCAAAGCCTGCTAAACCAGGCAATTAACCCTTTTTCGACAGGCTTATCATGTTTAGGGTGTCATTCTTCTCAGACGGGGAAGAATTAGCTAAATGGAACACTTTAAACAATTATAATAACTTAAATTTTAACAGGGATTTTCAAATATGGCTAAAGAAAAATTTGACCGCTCGAAACCACACGTAAATATCGGAACCATCGGTCACGTTGACCATGGAAAGACAACGCTAACGGCTGCAATTACCAAGGTATTGTCAGCAAAGGGCCTTGCATCGATTAGAGACTTCTCTTCAATTGACAATGCTCCTGAAGAAAAAGAAAGAGGTATTACCATTAATACTTCACACGTAGAGTACGCTACAGAAAAACGTCACTACGCACACGTTGACTGTCCGGGTCACGCTGACTATGTAAAAAACATGGTAACAGGTGCTGCTCAGATGGACGGTGCCATACTTGTTGTAGCCGCCACTGATGGACCTATGCCTCAAACACGTGAACACATTCTTTTGGCCCGTCAGGTAGGTGTACCTGCCCTGGTGGTGTTTATGAACAAAGTAGACTTGGTTGATGATGTAGAGTTGTTGGAGTTGGTAGAGATGGAAATCAGAGAGCTGCTTACTTATTACAACTTCCCTGGCGATACAATTCCCGTTATTCAGGGTTCTGCACTGGGTGCATTGAATGATGAGCCTAAGTGGGTGGCTAAAGTTGAAGAGTTGATGATGGCTGTTGATGATCATATTCCATTGCCTGTTCGTCTGATCGACAAAGATTTCCTAATGCCTGTTGAGGATGTATTCTCAATCACAGGTCGCGGAACGGTAGCTACAGGCCGTATCGAGCGTGGTATCATCAACACGGGTGATCCTGTTCAAATTCTTGGAATGGGTGCCGCTGAAGGGTTGTCCTCTACCATCACAGGTGTAGAGATGTTCCGTAAAATTCTTGACAGAGGAGAAGCCGGTGACAACGTTGGTTTGTTGTTGCGTGGTATTGAAAAAGACCAGATCGCTCGAGGTATGGTAATTTGCAAGCCTAACTCAGTTACCCCTCATGCTAAATTCAAAGCTGAGGTGTATGTATTGAGCAAAGAAGAAGGTGGTCGTCACACCCCTTTCTTCAATAAATACCGTCCACAGTTCTACTTCCGTACTACGGATGTTACGGGTGAAATCATGCTCCCTTCTGGGGTAGAAATGGTTATGCCTGGCGACAATGTGTCTATAGAAGTATTGCTAATCAACAAGATTGCCATGGAGAAAGGACTTCGCTTTGCGATTCGCGAAGGAGGCCGTACGGTGGGGTCTGGTCAGGTAACTGAAATTCTGGACTAATTTACTGATAATCAGCGCAAAACGATCCTGAGATTTTTCTCAGGATCGTTTTTGTTTTACTTGCATTTTGTCCTACATTTGCAGTCCTTTTGAGCTGAGTAGTCGGGTGCGGCTCAATTGGTTGAGTAGGTTCCGCTAAGGATATGGTTCAATAAGCCCTGATTTAATATAAAAACGGGTGTAGCTCAATTGGTAGAGTAGCGGTCTCCAAAACCGTTGGCTGGGAGTTCGAGTCTCTCCACCCGTGCTGAAAATGGTTATTTCGGGGTTTTTTTCCCGATAAATGATAGAAACATAGTTGAGTTGCCTGTTTCAGGATTTCTCAGCTTAAAAAAACAAAGGAAGTCAATGGAAAGCGTGAAAAACTACATTCTTGATTCGATAGATGAGATTCGCAACAAGGTGTCGTGGCCAAAATTTGCTGAACTGCAAAGCAGTGCAATTCTGGTGTTGGTGGCTTCTTTGATTTTTGCCCTCGTAATTGGATTGATGGATTTAGGGTTCAAGAATGCCCTGGAGTTTTTCTATAAAGAATTTTAAGCGCAGGAGAGGATGGGTGAACTAAAATGGTTTGTGCTTCGCGTCATCAGTGGCCAGGAGAAGAAAGTGAAATCTTACCTGGAGACGGAGATTGAGCGTTCAAAATTGTCAGAGTTTATTCCGCAAGTGCTCATACCGTCTGAGAAAGTATATGAAATGCGTAATGGCAAAAAAAGGGTAAGAGAACGTAACTTCTTCCCAGGATATATACTCGTTTCAGCAGATCTTTCCAATGGCGAAGCGTACCACATGGTAAACAGCATTCCGGGAGTGATCGGATTCCTGGGAGGCAACGGCGCCAACTCGGCCAAAGAACCCGTAGCGCTTCGTCAATCGGAAGTGAACCGGATTTTGGGTAAGGTTGGGGAGATTGATGAATTCGAGGAGAAGTTGGAGACTCCGTTCATTAAAGGCGAATCGGTGAAAGTAATGGATGGACCATTCAGCGGATTCACCGGAACGGTAGAAGAGATTTTTGAAGAGAAGAAAAAGCTTAACGTAATGGTTAAGATTTTTGGACGAAATACACCTGTGGAATTGAATTACATGCAGGTTGAAAAGTTAGGTTGATCAAAAGACATTCAGAGAATAAAACATGGCAAAGGAAGTAACCGGTTATTTAAAATTGCAAGTGAAAGGAGGCCAGGCTAATCCAGCTCCTCCAATCGGTCCGGCATTAGGTAGCAAGGGTCTGAACATCATGGACTTTTGCAAGCAATTCAATGGGAGAACACAGGATAAGCAAGGGCAGGTATTGCCTGTACTTATCACTATATATAATGACAAGTCTTTTGACTTTGTAATTAAGACGCCTCCAGCCGCCGTGCTGATTTTAGAGGCAATGAAAAAACAAAAGGGATCTGCAGAGCCAAATCGCACTAAGGTTGGTGCTATCAGTTGGGATCAGGTGAAGAAGATTGCTGAAATAAAAATGCCTGACCTGAATGCATTCAAAGTAGAGTCAGCCATGAAAATGGTTGCCGGCACGGCACGCAGCATGGGTGTAACAGTAAGCGGAACTCCTCCCTGGGAAAATTAATCGAGATATCATGGCAAGGATTACAAAAAATAGAAAAGCCGCAATGGCTAAATTTAATTCGGAAAAGGAATATTCCCTTGATGATGCAGCCGCCCTGTTGAAGGATATTACTTTCACCAAGTTCGACTCTTCTGTAGATATCGATGTGCGCCTTGGCGTAGACCCTAAAAAGTCTGATCAGATGGTGAGAGGGGTTGTTACACTTCCCCATGGTTTAGGCAAAGCGGTGCGTGTGCTGGTACTCTGCACCCCCGATAAAGCGCAGGATGCAAAAGATGCAGGTGCTGATCACGTAGGGTTAGATGACTACATACAAAAAATAGAAGGCGGCTGGACCGATATTGATGTGATCATCACCATGCCTACCGTAATGGCTAAAGTAGGTAGACTTGGAAAGGTGCTCGGACCTCGTGGGTTGATGCCCAATCCAAAATCAGGAACGGTAACGTTGGATGTAGGTAAAGCCGTTAAAGAAGTTAAAGCCGGTAAAGTGGATTTTAAAGTTGACAAACAAGGAATTATCCATGCCAGTATCGGAAAGGTTTCATTTACACCGGATAAGATAAAGGACAATGCTTCGGAGTTGATCAATACCATTGTCAAATTGAAGCCATCCTCAGCGAAAGGTACATACGTACAAAGCATTACCCTTTCGTCAACAATGAGTCCGGGAGTTCAAATTGACAAGACAACCATTGAAGGTCTATAATACAGTACAACAATGACCAAAGAAGAAAAAGCAACTATAATCGATGAACTGTCTGAAAAATTCAGTCAGAATAGTCACTTCTATATTACCGATGCCTCCGGGCTTACCGTGGGACAGATAAACGCGTTTCGCAGACTTTGTTACCATGCGGGTGTCGAGTACGGTGTTTATAAAAACACCCTCATCCGCAAAGCACTGGAAAAGCAAGGAAGTGCGAATGAAGATTTATTCAAAGTGTTACAAGGTTTTTCAGGAGTTATTTTCTCGAAGGAAGCTGGCAATGCCCCTGCCAAAGTAATTCGTGATTATAGAAAAGGTGCCGAAGGCAAACCTCTTTTGAAAGCCGCTTCCATAGACACCTCTCTGTTTTTCGGGGAGGAAAGTTTGAATATGCTAAGTGAGTTGAAATCTAAAAATGAACTCATTGGCGAGATTATTTCATTGCTTCAATCACCAGCCAAGAATGTTGTTTCCGCCTTGTTAAGCGGAAAGAATACCGTGGCCGGATTGGTAAAAGCTTTGGAAGAGAGGGCAAAATAGAAATTGTTGAACTGAAATTATTAAACACTTACAAAAATGGCGGACATCAAAACGTTAGGCGATCAACTGGTAGAACTTACCGTAAAAGAGGTAAATGAACTGGCTTCATATCTGAAAGAAACACATGGCATTGAGCCTGCTGCTGCTGCTGTTGCGGTTGCTGCCGGACCTGCTGCCGGAGGTGGTGCTGCTGCTGCAGAGAAAACCAACTTCGATGTGGTATTGAAAACACCTGGTGCAAATAAACTTCAAATCGTGAAACTGGTGAAAGAACTTACCGGTCTTGGCCTGAAAGAAGCGAAAGAGGTGGTAGACTCTGCGCCTAAAACAATCAAAGAAGGCTTACCAAAAGACGAGGCTGAAAATCTCAAGAAGCAACTGATCGAGGCTGGTGCCGAAGTTGAGTTGAAATAATATTCTTGAAGACGAAGGGCACCGTCTTATAGTAGGATCATAAGACCCCAAATCCAACTACTTGGACTTGGGGTCTATACCTATTTGTACCCATCAAAATTTTTTAGGGTCCGGTCCAGGAAATTTAAACAAAAAGTACCTTGACAAAGAATAACAGTAACGGCAGGATTGACTTTTCATCGATTGACAAAGTATTGGAATATCCCGACTTTCTAGATGTTCAGTTGCAGTCATTCAAAGACTTTCTTCAAATTGAGACCCCTGCCGAAAGACGTCAGAACGAAGGTCTCTTTAAAGTATTTGCAGAAAACTTCCCCATCTCAGATTCCCGCGAAAATTTCGTGCTGGAATTTGTAGATTATACCATTGATCCGCCAAAGTATTCGGTGGACGAATGTATCGACCGTGGGTTAACATATTCTGTTCCCCTGAAAGCAAAACTTCGCCTCACTTGTAATGACGAAGACAACGAAGATTTCGAAACTATCGAACAGGAAGTGTTTTTGGGAAACATCCCATACATGACCGAAAAAGGTTCGTTCGTTATCAATGGCGCTGAACGTGTCATCGTCTCTCAGCTTCATAGGTCCCCCGGTGTGTTCTTTGCGATGAGCAAACATACCAATGGAACCAAATTATACTCGGCCCGAATCATTCCGTTCAAAGGATCATGGATTGAGTTTGCTACGGATGTAAACGCGGTGATGTATGCGTACATCGATAGAAAAAAGAAATTCCCTGTAACCACCTTGCTTCGTGCAATCGGTTATGGAACGGATAAAGATATACTCGACTTGTTTGGATTGTCCGAAGAAGTGGAGGCAAGTAAAAATGCGCTTAAGAAAGTTACCGGTCGTAAGTTAGCCGCGAGGGTGCTTAAAACATGGACCGAAGACTTCGTAGATGAAGATACCGGTGAGGTGGTGTCGATTGACAGAAATGAAGTCCTTCTTGAACGCGATCACGTAATTGAAGAAGAAGATGTAGACACGATTGTTGAATCGGGGGCGAAGTCAATTATTTT
Organism: uncultured Ohtaekwangia sp.; assembly: GCA_964436055.1. Lineage (GTDB taxonomy): Bacteria > Bacteroidota > Bacteroidia > Cytophagales > Cyclobacteriaceae > ELB16-189. Next base: position 4,309 of record CAYTBO010000082.1, on the reverse strand, counting down.
ACACAGAGATGATGTAAACATTACGGACTACAACATTATCTTCAACACCCTGGCAAAAGATAATTCCAACTCTGAGAAGGAAGCCGTAGAGCAAATCTATCGCCAGTTAAGAAATACAGAAGCGCCTGACGAGCAAACCGCACGTGATATCATTCAAAGCTTGTTCTTCAGCGAGAAGCGTTATGATCTTGGTGAAGTAGGCCGTTATAGAATCAATAAGAAACTTGGTCTTGACCTTAGCTTTGATCAGCGGGTGTTAACCACAGAGGATATTATCCTTATTGTGAAATATCTCATCGGTCTGATTAATTCTAAAGCTGTAGTGGATGATATTGACCACTTGAGCAACAGAAGGGTAAGAACAGTTGGTGAGCAATTGTATTCTCAATTTGGTGTAGGACTTGCCCGTATGGCAAGAACGATCAAAGAAAGAATGAACGTTCGAGACAATGAAGATTTCAAGCCGGTTGATCTGATCAACGCGAGAACACTATCGTCTGTAATCAACTCTTTCTTTGGAACTAATCAATTGTCTCAGTTCATGGATCAAACCAATCCACTGGCTGAGATAACACACAAGCGTAGAATGTCGGCACTCGGTCCGGGCGGTCTCTCCAGAGAGCGTGCAGGTTTCGAAGTTCGTGACGTTCACTACACACACTATGGTCGCTTGTGTACGATTGAAACACCGGAAGGACCGAACATTGGTCTGATATCCTCGCTGTGCGTACATGCGAAGGTCAATAAAATGGGTTTCATTGAAACACCTTACCGCAAAGTTGAAAATGGAAAAGTGAAGCGAAAGGAAGATGTAGTGTTCCTGACAGCGGAAGAAGAGGATACGCATAACATCGCACAGGCTAACGTGAAGATTTCCAACTCAGGAGAACTTCAGAATGTGAAAATCAAAGCCCGTTTTGAGGGAGACTTCCCTGTAGTAGAACCTACCGAGGTGAGATACATGGATGTTGCTCCTAATCAGATCGTATCAATTGCCGCTTCCATGATTCCTTTCCTGGAGCACGATGATGCAAACCGTGCCCTGATGGGATCGAACATGCAGCGTCAGGCAGTGCCATTGGTAAGACCTGAGGCTCCTATCGTGGGTACAGGCCTGGAAGCAAAAATTGCAATCGACTCAAGAGCCCTGGTGCTGGCAGAAGGATCTGGCGTGGTTGACTATGTAGATTCTACACAGATCGTAATCAAATACGATGTCAGTGAAGAGCAAAGATTGGTTCGCTTCGAAGATGAATTCAAAACTTATAACCTGATAAAATTCAGAAGAACAAATCAGGATACATGTATAAACCTTACACCACTTGTGCGCAAGGGAGATAAGGTAACAAATGGGCAACCGTTGTGCCAAGGCTACGCAACAGCCGATGGCGAACTGGCATTGGGTAGAAACCTGTTGGTGGCTTATATGCCATGGCAAGGTTACAACTTTGAGGATGCTATTGTAATTTCTGAACGGGTGGTACGCGAAGACGTATATACTTCAATTCATATTGAAGAATTTGAACTGGAAGTACGGGATACCAAACGCGGTGAGGAGGAACTTACCTCAGAAATTCCCAACGTAAGTGAAGAAGCGGTTAAACACCTCGATGAGAATGGAATTATCCGGACCGGAGCCGAAGTAAAAGAAGGTGATATCCTGATTGGAAAAATTACACCTAAGGGTGAATCGGATCCAACACCTGAAGAAAAATTACTACGGGCAATCTTTGGCGACAAAGCAGGCGACGTGAAGGATGCTTCCCTTAAGGCGCCCCCCTCATTGAGAGGCGTAGTGATAGACACCAAACTGTTCTCAAGACCTAAACGTGATAAAGATTTACGCTCCAAGTCTAAGAAAGAACTTGACACATTGAGAAACCGGTACAGCAAGCAATTGGCTGAGTTGCGTACGGAAATGGTCAAGAAGTTGACCTCCATTTTGACAGGGAAAGCCAGTCAGGGTGTGAAACATAAATTCGGCGATGAACTTATCAGCAAAGGTGTAAAATTCAGTGGCAAGGTGATCGAAAGCAACCTGTTCCCGGATAAGAATATTTATCGTGACGAAAGTAACTATAATGTTCCCGAGGAGGTGAACCTGATCGCTGACGTGAGCCTGGAAAATTGGACGGCTGAAGATCATACCAACGACCTGATCTCTCAGATCGTTAAGAATTACCTGAACAGGCGCAACGCAATCGCCGGAGAATTCAAGCGTGAGCGTTTCACACTGGAGGTAGGAGATGAATTGCCTGCGGGGATCGTGCAATTGGCCAAAGTATATATCGCCAAGAAGCGCAAGTTAAAAGTGGGTGACAAGATGGCCGGTCGCCACGGTAACAAAGGTGTGGTAGCGAAGATCGTTCGGGAAGAAGATATGCCATTCCTTGAGGACGGAACGCCTGTAGATATTTGTTTAAATCCGCTGGGTGTACCATCGCGTATGAACCTGGGCCAAATCTATGAAACCGTATTGGCTTGGGCTGGTAAGAAACTTAACAGAAAATACGCAACACCTATATTCGATGGCGCTTCATTGGATGAAGTTTCTGCTGAGTTGAAGGAGGCTGGTCTTCCGGAATTTGGCCGTACCTATTTGTATGATGGATTGACGGGTGAAAAATTTGATCAGCCGGTAACGGTAGGTATAGCGTACATGTTGAAACTAGGTCACCTGGTTGACGATAAGATGCACGCTCGTTCGATTGGTCCTTACTCATTAATTACACAACAACCGTTGGGTGGTAAAGCTCAATTTGGAGGTCAGCGCTTCGGAGAGATGGAGATGTGGGCGCTCGAAGCATTCGGTGCTGCGCATATCCTGCAGGAAATCGATACCATCAAGTCCGATGATGTGATCGGTAGAGCCAAAGCTTACGAATCGATTGTAAAAGGTGAAAACATGAGGAAACCAAATATCCCTGAGTCATTTAATGTACTTGTACATGAACTCAGAGGTCTGGCCCTTGAAATCACGTTGGATTAATAAAAGGTAGTTTTTCGACACAGACTAAATAACGAATATGTCGTTCAGAAAAAACAAAAAAATAAACACAGATTTTTCAAGGATCACCATCAGTCTGGCATCTCCCGAATCAATTTTGGAGAGTTCAAATGGTGAAGTGACACAACCCGAAACCATCAATTACAGAACCTACAAACCCGAGATGGGTGGATTGTTCTGTGAGCGAATTTTTGGACCTGTAAAGGACTGGGAATGTCACTGTGGTAAGTATAAAAGAATCCGCTACAAAGGCATCATATGCGATCGCTGTGGTGTAGAGGTAACAGAAAAGAAAGTAAGAAGAGAGCGAATGGGCCATATCGAATTGGTAGTTCCTGTTGCGCACATCTGGTACTTCAGGTCGTTGCCCAATAAAATAGGATATCTTCTCGGACTACCAACTAAAAAGTTGGATCAGATAATTTATTACGAGCGTTACGCGGTTATTCAGCCCGGTATCAAGGAAGAAGATGGTATCAACAGACTTGATTTTCTGACGGAAGAAGAATACCTGGATATCCTGGATAAACTTCCCCGTGAGAATCAGATACTGGATGATAATGATCCTAAGAAATTTATTGCCAAGATGGGAGCAGAAGCTCTTGAGATGCTTTTGAATCGTGTCAACCTGGATGAGTTGTCTTATCAACTTCGTCATCAGGCCGCTACGGATACGTCACAACAACGTAAAGCCGAAGCCCTGAAGCGCCTGAAAGTAGTAGAAGCTTTCCGTGATGCGAGTTCACGCATCGAAAATCGTCCTGAGTGGATGACCATTAAAATGGTTCCTGTAATTCCTCCAGAACTACGTCCGTTAGTGCCTTTGGATGGCGGTCGTTTTGCAACATCTGACTTGAATGATCTTTACAGAAGGGTTATTATAAGAAATAACCGACTGAAGAGATTGATTGATATTAAAGCGCCGGAAGTAATCCTTCGCAACGAGAAGCGTATGCTTCAGGAAGCGGTTGATTCCCTTTTCGATAACTCAAGAAAAGTGAATGCTGTGCGTTCCGATGGAAATCGAGCTTTGAAATCGTTGAGCGATATGCTGAAAGGTAAGCAAGGGCGTTTCCGTCAAAACCTTTTGGGTAAACGTGTTGATTATTCTGGCCGTTCGGTAATTGTAGTTGGCCCGGAATTGAAACTGCATGAGTGTGGACTTCCCAAGGATATGGCGGCTGAATTGTTCAAGCCATTCATTATCCGCAAACTCATTGAAAGAGGAATAGTAAAGACCGTTAAATCTGCCAAAAAAATAGTGGACAGGAAAGATCCGGTTGTATGGGATATTTTGGAGAA
>CAYTBO010000081.1:0-14044 GCA_964436055.1 uncultured Ohtaekwangia sp. | reverse complement strand
TTTTTTCTTCTTCTATCTCCACCACGGTCTCCTCCTCTATCGGGTCTCTCCCCACGGCCGCCTCCTCTTCTGCGATCGGGAGGTCCTCCGACTTTGTTTTCTCCTGGTGCATTGCTTACCATACCTACATTAGGTGACAAGTCGCGCTTACCATAAATCTCTCCTTTGAACACCCACACTTTTATTCCAATCTTACCATATACTGTCTGTGCTTCTGAAACGGCATAGTCAATATCTGCGCGCAAGGTGTGCAAGGGTATTCTTCCTTCTTTGTATTGTTCGGTGCGAGCCATCTCTGCTCCACCCAACCGGCCAGACAACTTTACTTTTATTCCCTCAGAACCAACACGCATAGCCGATGCAATGGCCTGTTTCATTGCTCTTCGGAATGCGATCCTTGCCTCTAATTGTTGTGCGATAGATTCTCCTACCAATTTGGCATCCAACTCAGGGCGTTTGATCTCGAAAATATTGATCTGTACATCCTTGTTGGTAATCTTTTTTAACTCTTCCTTAATTTTATCTACTTCTGTACCTCCTTTTCCAATCACCACACCCGGACGGGCAGTATGAATGGTCAGTGTGATCCGCTTCAGAGTGCGCTCAATCACCACTTTGGAAATGCCTCCTTTAGGAATACGGGCATTCACGTATTTACGAATCCGTTGATCTTCAACCAGTTTATCGGCAAAGGTATTTCCTCCAAACCAGCTGGAATCCCATCCGCGGATAATTCCAAGTCTAAATCCAACCGGGTTAACTTTTTGTCCCATTATTCCTTAGTTTCCTTAGTTTCTTTTTTCACTGACTTCTTTTCCTTTACCACCTCGTCTTTTACCACTGTTTCTTTCATGCTATCTACGACCAACGTCACGTGGTTTGATCTCTTTCGGATACGATGAGCACGTCCCTGGGGAGCAGGTCTCAATCTTTTCAGAATACGGCCCCCGCCCACAAATATTTCTTTCACAAACAAGTCAGCTTCTTCAAGCTTCGCATCCGCATTTTTTGTTTCCCAACTGCTGATAGCCGACAACAACAACTTCTCAAGTTTGGCTGCAGGATATTTTGCTTCGTATTTTAACAGACTGAGGGCCTTGCTCACACGCTCGCCTCTTATCATATCAGCCACCAACCGCATCTTCCGAGGAGATGTAGGTACGTCTTTCAAGTAAGCTGTGGCAGGACCAGATTTGGCAGCTTCTTTAATCGCTTCCTTCTTGGCCCGCTTAACTACTGATCGCTTTGTCTTTTTTACTGTTTCTTCCATGACAGACCTGATTATTAAGCGTCTTTTCTATTTCCTGAGTGCCCTTTAAATACCCGTGTTGGTGAAAATTCTCCCAACTTGTGGCCTACCATATTTTCAGTTACATACACGGGAATGAATTTGTTTCCATTATGCACCGCCAATGTATGTCCGATAAGTTCAGGCGTGATGGTTGATCTTCTTGACCATGTTTTGATCACAGATTTTTTTCCTGCTGACTCCATGCCTTGAACTTTTTTTGCAAGTCTGGCATCCAGGTATGGACCTTTTTTTACTGATCTTCCCATTATTTCTTCCTTCTTACAATGATTAGATGATCTGAATATTTTTTAGGGTGGCGTGTCTTTTTCCCTTTTGCGATCAAGCCTTTGCGCGATCTTGGATGACCACCTGAAGCCCTTCCTTCACCTCCACCCATCGGATGGTCAACTGGGTTCATGGCAACACCTCTGGTGCGTGGTCTTACGCCTCTCCAGCGGTTGCGACCTGCCTTACCCTGGCTTTCGTTCATGTGATCCGGATTTGATACAGCACCTACGGTAGCCATACATTTCACCAGCACATTTCTCATCTCGCCACTTGGCATTTTTAGAGTAGCATAATCTCCCTCTCTTGCTACCAACTGTACAAACACGCCTGCACTTCGCGCGATTGATGCTCCCTTTCCAGGCTTCATTTCCACGTTGTGAACAACCGTACCCAATGGAATCTTAGCCAAGGGAAGAGCATTGCCTACTTCCGGAGGAACAGATTCTCCTGAAATGATGGTTTGTCCTACTTTCAAACCTTGCGGTGCAAGGATGTAAGTTTTGAAACCATCGGCATAGTATAATTTTGCTACACGCGCGGTGCGGGTTGGGTCGTATTCAATCGACTTTACTGTAGCCGGAACGTCAAACTTGTTTCTTTTGAAGTCGATGGTACGAATTTTTTGCTTATGACCGCCGCCAATGTATCGCATGGTCATGCGCCCTACATTATTTCTTCCACCGCTCTTCTTGATAATGCTTACCAATGATTTCTCAGGTCGATCTTCCGTGATATCGTCAAAGCTGGGCGCGATGCGGTGTCGCGTGCCTGCTGTCATTGGTTTAAGTTTTTTAATCGCCATCGCTATTCGTTATTACACGTTGCTATAAAAATCAATTACTTCGCCTTCAGCTACTGTCACAATTGCCTTCTTGTAGCTGGTCTTGCGGCCTGAAAGCACACCGGCTTTGGTGTAGCGGGATTTAAACTTTCCCATTACGTTCATGGTGTTTACTTTCTCTACATTCACACCGTAGGTTTTTTCAACGGCAATTTTGATATCTACCTTATTGGCATTACCCTCTACAATAAAACCATACTTACCCTTTTCATTCAGGGCAGACATTTTCTCAGTAACCAGGGGTTTTTTTAAAATACTCATTGGATTACTGCTTATTTAAGAGGTTGCTAATTTTTTCTACACAGCTTTCATCAAAAATCAACTGATCTGCATTCATCACATCGTAGGTGTTGATTTGATCGGCAGTGATCACTTTCGTTCGCTGAATATTCTTTCCTGACAGAACAATGTTCTTTTTATTATCTCCCAATACAAACAAAGTCTTTTTGTCTGCTACTGAAAGTGTATTCAATAAAGTGATGAATTGCTTGGTTTTTGGTGCTTCAAAATCAAAGTCTTCAAGGACTGAGATTTGATTGTCTTTGGCCTTATATGCTAGGGCTGACTTGCGAGCCAGGTCTTTCACCTTTTTGTTGAGCTTAAAAGAATAATCACGTGGTGTAGGTCCGAATACCCGTCCACCACCACGGAACAATGGATTCTTTATATTACCGGCACGTGCGCCACCTGTTCCTTTTTGCTTCTTCAACTTCTTGCTGGAACCTTTTAGTTCGTTGCGCTGCTTCGACTTGCTAGTACCCTGACGCTTATTGGCCAGGATGCTCTTCACGTCCAAATAGATCGCATGGTCGTTGGGCTCTATTCCGAATACATCGGAAGCCAGGCTTACCTTACGGCCTGTGTCTTCGCCACTATATTTTACTACAGCTACATCCATTACTTTTCAAGTATTATCGTTGAGTTCTTAGCTCCGGGAACGGGGCCACTAACCAATATCAAGTTTTGCTCAGGCATGATTTGAACAACACGAAGGTTTAGAACCTTTACACGGTCATTGCCCATCCGGCCGGCTAATTTTTTTCCTTTTACTACGCGTGAAGCAAACGATGCGTTACCCATTGATCCGGGTGCTCTTAGCCTATTGTGCTGACCGTGGGTTTGACCACCAACTCCAGCAAAACCATGCCTTTTAACAACCCCCTGGAAACCTTTACCTTTAGAGGTACCGATAGCATCCAACCAATCTCCTACCTTAAATATTTCCTCTACTTTTATTTCCTTACCTAATTCTACCATACCATCGAACTCAGATCTGAAATCTCTGAATTCAGCGACAAATCGCTTGGGTGTAGTGTTAGCCTTTTTAAAGTGCCCGATCATAGGCTTAGTGGTGTGCTTCTCTTTGCGCTCACCAAATGACAACTGGACAGCTCGGTACCCGTCTGTTTCCACATTCTTCACTTGGGTAACAACACAAGGACCAGCCTCGATAACTGTTACAGCTATGTTTTCGCCTTCCGGGCTGTATACATTGGTCATTCCGACCTTTTTTCCTATAATTCCAGGCATCGTTAAAACCTATTTTGCTCGTTTCTGACTCGTTTTGCGGGTTTCTCCACGCAAAAAGGACTGCAAAGATATGAACTAAAAAGTAGTTACCAAATGGGGGTTTCAAAATTTTGAATATGAATTAAAAGGGGCCTTTTTATGACTTTTTAGGGCTTAATTTGCCGTTGCCTAGAGTCAATGATTTTGAAACTTATACTACAATTTGACCACCCAAATTTTGCCCGACTGAGCGACCATCAATCTGTCATTACAATACAATAATGAAGCAGTCAGGATTAAGGAGTTGGAAAGTAATCGCAATACTGGGTATCCTCCTGCTGCTTTTCATCACAAATGTTTCTATCGGCAGCGTATATATCCCGTTGGGAAAGGTTCTTAAAGCTATTTTTTACACTTCCGATTCGGCTGATCTTTTTTATAACATCATCTGGCAATTGCGCCTTCCCAAGGCGATAACCTGTGTGGTGGCAGGCTCAGCTCTGGCTATTTCTGGATTACTCATGCAAACGCTTTTTAGAAATCCACTAGCAGGGCCTGATGTACTGGGCTTAAGTTCGGGAGCCAGCCTGATGGTGGCATTCGTTCTGCTGATCGGAGCAGCCGGCACCAATTACTTGCCCGCCATCAATCCATGGTCTTTGGCTTTGGCCGCGAGCACGGGTAGCGCATTAATTTTTTTGGTGGTGATGGCAACAGCGAACAGGGTCAAAGACAACACCTCTTTATTAATAATAGGCCTTATGATTGCTGCAGCCTCGGGTTCCCTCGTCAGTGTGCTTCAATTTTTAAGTACCGCCCAAGATTTGCAAGCATTTGTACTTTGGACCCTCGGAAGTGTAGGTGGAACCAACTGGGAGGAAATACTCATCCTGATCTCTATTCTTATTGCAGGCACCATTATTTCCATTCGCCTTATCAAAGTACTGAACAGTTGGTTGCTGGGTGACAACTATGCGCTTAGTCTGGGAGTGGATTTGAAAAAGTCCAGGATTCTCATTGTGATGGTGACGAGCCTGTTGGTTGGTGGTGTTACCGCCTTTTGCGGACCTATTGCTTTTGTAGGACTTGCTGTTCCTCACCTTGTGCGGTTGCTCATCCCTACAACTAACCATAAAATTCTTATTCCTATGGTTATGGTTGGAGGATCTGCTCTTATGCTTTTGTGCGACATACTGGCTCAATTGCCGGGCAGCGCTCATATCTTACCATTGAATGCAGTCACTTCCATGATAGGTGCTCCGGTTGTAATATGGGTGGTATTAAAAAGTAGGGGAATAAAAATGTAACGTTATGCCGGAAGCGCTACTCACAACACAAAACCTTACTATCGGATACGATCCCAATACACCATTATTCAACAATCTGGATCTATCCTTATATAAAGGACAGTTGGTGTGCTTTATGGGACCTAATGGTATTGGAAAAAGTACCTTGATGCGAACCCTGGCGGGAATTCAAAAACAGATGGCCGGGAAAATAAAAGGAACCGGAAGTAAGAATGTGACTGTCGTGCTGACTGATCGGATCAATACAGGAATGATGACAGTACGTGAATTGATAAGCTACGGAAGATATCCTTACCTGGGATGGACGATTCGCCCATCGGAAAAAGACTATGAAATTATCAACTCAGCCATCGATCAGGTTCATGTAGAACATCTGCTCGACAAACCGATTCATGAACTCAGTGATGGACAGATGCAACTGGTGATGATAGCCAGGGCGCTGGCACAGGATACTCCGGTGATGTTGCTCGATGAACCAACTGCCCACCTGGACCTTAATAATAGAGTGGAGATTATGAATCTCTTGCGAAAGCTGGCCCACAAATTTGCTAAAGCCATTTTGGTTTCCACCCACGAACTGGACCTTGCTCTGCAAACCGCGGATCTCATTTGGTTAACGACTGCGGAAAAATCCATTCGTACAGGAATACCGGAAGACCTGGTGTTGGATGGTTCATTTGACGAGGTGTTCAAGTTCAAGGGTTTTGATCTGAAGACTGGGAAAGTGAAACATGAGTCATACCGAAAGATCAGTATAGCTTTAAAGGGTGAGGGTCCGGCTTACCTATGGACAAAAAATGCCCTGGAAAGAAACGGGTATGATATCTCCGATAACGCAGATTTTATTATTGCTTTAGATCAACGAACTCCAATGCAATGGAAAGTTACTGGCAATGGAACCTCATCCGTATGCAACACGATTGAAGCGGTTCTCCGTAAACTAGAATGAAATTCCTAGATTCGCTCCACACCCAACCCCGGTTTATCATTACAATACATTACGCCATCTTTCAAGATAAACCCGCCTTTCACAACATCTTTCCCCAGGTCGAGGCTTCCATCCAGATCGATGTATTTGGTATTGCTACAAGAGAAAGCAGCATGCAAGGCAGCGGTTATGCTGATAATGCTTTCTTCATTGCAACCCCAGAACAATTCTACATCCTCCAAAGCAGCAATTTCCGCAATCTTCAATGCCTGACTTACACCACCACATTTCATCAGCTTAATATTGAATATTCCTGAAGCACTTGGTGGCTTAATCAATTCGATGGCATCCTTGGGTGAAATGAGCGACTCGTCTGCCGCAATCACTTTCCTTATTTCTTCAGGAAGTTTTTTCATTTCATCAATCGCTTTGGCCTTCAGCGGTTGCTCAATCAACTCGATGTTGAGGTGTTTGGTCTTATTGTAAAATTCGATTGTCTTTTCGGTGGTATAACCCTGATTGGCATCAATGCGGATTGTGAATTTACTGCCGAATTTTTCACGCAGCTTCACCATGCGTTCAATATCTTCCTCCAGATTAATTCCCAGCTTCACCTTCAGTACCGTAAATCCTCGCTTGCCATAGTCCTCCGCCTCTTTCAATGTTTCCTCTACGTTCATGATGCCAATCGTATTTGACGTAGGCATTGATTTTATTTTTTGTCCCAGGTACTTCACCAAAGGCACGCCAAGATGTTTTGTGAAAGCATCATACAAAGCAATATCGAGTGCTGCCCGGGCAGCGGGGTTGTTGGGCATCTTCTGCCAAATCTCATACGTCAGTTGATGGATCTCCCTTACATCTCTTCCTATCAGGAACTGAATATTCTTTTCTTCCAATGCCTTCATACACTGATCCAGATTTTCTCCAGTCACATACTCACTGGGATTACCCGCACCCATTCCGGTCGTGCCATTTTCAAGTATGATCTCAACAAAACCACTATGAACTTCATCGGTGGTTTTGTAAGCGATGGTATACGGTTTGGTATTGGCAAGGTCTTCTCTCCAAACTTTGATGTCTTTAATTCTGGTCATGGGATTAATCATTTTAATAAACTATCCGGATCTCTACGAGTGCTGACTACTCCTAGCACAACTATTTTACGATCATTCTCTTCTACAATATAGGCAATGATGTATGGGAATCTCCTCAATAAACCAAATCTTATATTTTCAATTCTCTTTTGAAAGATAAAGGGATTTCTTTGAAGCAGACTACCCATTGATTCAAGGCTTAGCATAAACTCATCGCCAAGACCTTCACGTTGCTCATTATACCATCCGACTGTCTCCTTAATATCAATTCTGGATTTTTCGGTGAATTCTAATGCAAATGTCATTTACTTCTGGCAAATGCCTTCACTTCTTCCCAAGTGTAGGTTTTAGATTTTCCACTTTCAAAGTCACGTAATCTTGAAAGCAATTCTTCCTTTTGGGCTTGGCTAATAGGCAAGTCTTCTGATTTAAGTCTTTCATCCAAAACAATACTATCCCAGATAGTTTCGGCTAAAAGAATTCTCTCATTAATACTTAATTTCAATATCTCCTGAATGCTCACCATCCTCAAATTTACAATAAATTTTATCCTTTTTTTGCGCCAGCAATAAGCTTCTCAAACAAAGGCACCAGGCTTCCAACGCCATCTTCCAGCGGCAGAATAACAGGAATACCCAATTCCTTCTCATACCGTGTGGCATAGTCCCTTGCATCCTGTTGGTTCATTTTAGCCGTGTTGATGGTTAATGCCACCGTTTCAGCACCATACATTTTGATCAGCGCAATTTCATCCTTCGGATCGGCAATGTAGGCAGGATAATACTCCATGTCTTTGTATTGCTTGCGTGCGGGATTGTGCTGCAATACTACCGAAGTAGCATCTGCTGAAACAATCCATTCTGCCCCGGCCGGTCCACTAGGGTTACGCAAAGAAGATTGTCCTTCAATAAACATAATATCTGGTTTCACTTCTTCCCAACAGGTAACGATGGCATGCTCCATCTCACCTGAAATGAAATCGTTGAGTGTTGAATCGAATACGAAACCATATTTTGCGCCTTGCATCCAGCCTGTTTGTCCCGTGTATATCATTTCAGCTTTATAACCGGCTTCACGCATTGCTTGCACCAAAAATCTCGAGGTAGTCCGCTTTCCTAACGCGCAGTCGGTACCCAACACAGCTACTTTGGGACACGCTACCGTTTTGATTTTTCCTGACCAAAAATGCAGGTCCTTAAATTTTTTGGGTTTTCTAACATCAATAATTTCTAACCCTTTTTCCTTAGCCAGATTGGCTAGTTCCGGACTGTCAGAAATATATTCGTGTAAACCATTAATTAACCCAAAGCCATGATCTAGCGCTTCCTTCAACATTAGCCTTAGTGAATCGGGTATTACGCCTCCTTTGGTGGCCACACCAATGATACAATACACAGCTTTCTCTTTACCCTGCTTAACAAAATCAGCGATTGATGGGTAGACCGGAATATTTCGGTTTTTGCCATCCAATACTTCACCGGCATCTTTGCCTGCACTCTTGCTGTCAATAACCCCAATAATATTAAAACGCTCAGTGCCCCTGATCAATCCATGGGCAGTTTTACCATTGCTGGAATCCAGATAACCCGCGGTGATGATTATGGCATTCTTTTTTTCCATACTTAAAAATTAGAAAGCCGAAAGTCGGGAATAATAACTAAATTCTGAAAGCCGTTTGCATAAGAATTTTGGACGTGCCTTGCGGAATACTTGTAGCCTGTGTGGTTAATTAGCTAACCACAGTTTGCGGTGGTCTTTGGGTCCTCTGAGATTCTTGGAGTTTCTTTGTGCAATAGTTTTTTGTTTCACGTAGATGCACAGAGGATTCACAGCGCTTACTATCATAAAGACGGTTTAATGGGTCTGATAGCATAACCTTGCGCCTACACGAATTTCTGGCCGGCTTTTTGTCTTCCTTAATCGTCAACGACCGAAGACAAACATTTAATGTAATTTTGTAATGTAAAGTTAACCCCTCCAATTATGAGAACCTTATTGTTTCTGGCATGTTTCAGTTCCGCGCTTTATGCACAAGGACAAAGTATTGTGGGCACATGGCAACTCACCGAAGAGAAACCTTGCATCTCACAGCAGATTGAGGAGAGTGATACCGAAAAGGATCTATTAAGAAGCTTTGGATCATCCAGCAGTTCGGTTGCTAAAATCATTCGATTCGATCCTAAAGGAAAAGGGCAGGAAGGCATTTTTAGCAGCGGCAAAAGAAAAGGTGGCGATATGGAAGCTTTCCGTTATCAGCTATCAGGAAACGAACTTCAATTTCTTGACAAGAAGTCGGGTATCATCAAGGAGCGCTTTATTATTGATGAACTTTCTTCCATCACATTGAAGTTTCACCGTGTAGGAAGGGATTGCGAAGCGCGTACATTCACACGCGTAAAATAAAATATGACACAGGCGATAGGCACAAAGCGTGACATCCGGAAACTAAAGCTGGATGAACTCACAAAGTTCTTCACAGAAAATGGGGACAAACCCTTTCGTGCCAAGCAAGTTTATGAGTGGTTGTGGCAAAAATCCTGCAAGGATTTTGATCAAATGACAAATATCTCCCTGCCAACCAGGGAATTACTCAAACAACATTTTACCATCAACCACATTCGCGTAGACAACATGCAGCGGAGTGAAGATGGTACAATCAAAAATGCCGTGAAGTTGCACGATGGACTGATTGTTGAATCTGTTTTAATCCCTACGGAGAAGAGAATTACAGCATGTGTTTCGTCTCAGGTAGGATGTAGTCTTGATTGTAAGTTCTGCGCTACCGCACGACTGAAGCGAATGCGTAATCTCAATGCAGACGAAATCTATGATCAGGTGGCAGCAATCAAGGAGCAAAGTGAACTCTTCTTTGGCCGGCCATTGACGAACATCGTGTTTATGGGCATGGGCGAGCCGTTGCTGAACTACAACAATGTAATGGCAGCCATTGAAAAAATTACATCACCAAAGGGACTGAACATGGCCCCCAAAAGACTAACGGTGTCTACTGTAGGACTTGCAAAGATGATCATCAAAATGGCGGATGATGAAGTGAAGTTCAATCTGGCTGTTTCATTGCATGCGGCAATAAACAAAACACGGTCTTCCATCATGCCGATCAATGATACGAATTCGCTGGAAGAGTTGGGTGAAGCCATCAAATACTGGTATGCCAAAAGGAAACGCAAAGTAACTTATGAATACGTAGTGTGGAAAGGTGTAAATGATGACATGGAGCACGCCAAGGCGTTATTAAAGTTCTGCAAACTTGTTCCCTCAAAAGTAAATTTGATTGAATACAATCCGATTGAAGAGGATGGATTTCAACAGGCTGACGAAGACAAACTCAGGATGTATCAGGAGTTGTTGGAAAGCAATGGCATCACTACACGTATTCGCAAGAGCCGAGGCAAAGATATTGATGCTGCCTGCGGGCAGTTAGCTAACAAGTCTTAGTGTTCGATGTTACTACTCATCAGGAGTTACTGAAATCCTCCCAATTTTCAATTTGATCATTGATTGGTGCTATCGATTGCTTCTTTAATAACGAAAAGAGTTTTAGCGGTTTTACTTCCAAAAAAAGCTGGATCCTTTCTAAATTCTCATCCAGGCTTTCGCAAAGATTTTCATAAGAAATATTTAATACCTTATGATTGGCAAAAAGCCTTGTTAATTCATCCTGCTTATCCGCACTCTTACTTTGATAGGCATTGAACTCACCACGATCTATTCGTATCCTTGATCTGGCGTTAATTTCATTCGATCTAACTAAATTCCATTGGCTGGTAGTCTCCGCTAGTTTCAATGATACATATTGAGCCAATTTATCCTTTCGTATCAAATGAATAATTCGAATTGATACATCATTCTGGAGCTCATCAAAGAATCTTTTGAAGTATTCATCCTCTTGATACTCATAAAATATCTTCAGGCCAACTGCTTCAATTCGCGTTGAATAGGGAGTAAAAACGTGATCATTTAAAGATTGTATTCTCTCGATCTGGTTCTTTTCGAAAGTACGCCTGAGTATTTCACCTTTTGAAATTATCTGTGGATGGGAATTTAATAAAGTATGTAGCCAGGTTGAGCCCGATCGCGCATTACAAAGAATCACAAACTTCGTGTATTCCCTGCTCCTATAAAGTCCATAACTTGTTAATTGTTTCTTCTTAATAATGAGCCAGGTTCGGAAATAATTATATGTGAATCTGCTCATGATCGTACGCAGTAGATAATCGTTTCGTTAGATCTGTCATTGAGTTTAATGTCTAGTATCGTGCAGGCAAAATTATGTTGAGTTATTCTTGAAATCAGGCTTTCAATTGGAAGCTCTACTAAATGAAAATGAAATTCAATTATTAATCTACTTATAAGACCAATCTTGTCGTTAGTTATTAAATCATCAATAATTTCTACCTCCGACCCTTCAACGTCTATTTTTATCAGATCAACTTCATTTTTCAGGTAATCGGATAATCTTACCATCGACACAACTTGTTCCCAGTCGCTCGAAGGATACTCTTTAAGGCTCATTCCCAGGTATCCAGGAAACTGTTTTCGTTTGTGTAGTATCGTCTCACCAGTAATATTGCTCAGTGCGCTATTGTACAAAGAAACTCCCGTGATTCTATTGTGTAAAATATTTTTTTCAAGCAGTTCGAATGATTCCTTGTCAGGTTCAAAGGCTGTAACCTGAGCAGACGGAAACAGTAATTTGAAATACATGATAGAAAGACCAACATTGCTCCCGCAGTCAATAATGATTGGCGTATTACTTTTACAATCAAATTTATAAGCCTGTATAATTAATATTTCTTCAACCATGCCAATCATTTGGGGGTAGCCCATAAATAGGATTTCGAAACCTAATAACTGAATCTTATGAATGCAAGAAGTCTTTTTCCTTACTAGCTTATGAAATATTATGGATCTAATCAACAGATGCAGGTACCCATAAGCAAGCGTAGCTTTATTAAAAGGGTACTCAGAGGTTATCAGTCTACTGAAAATTCTAATATAATGTTTTGTCAGCTTCACAGAATTTCTCAATTCAAACAGGGATTATCATGAGGTGTGAATATCCTTATGCGCTTTCTTTTACAATGAGCTTCCCCATGCTATGAGAACTCAATAGAAAAATAACAGGTAAAATTGGCACTAAAAACCTTCCATCCCAGTCTTCGGAGGTTACGCAAACACTTACTATGTGCATTATCACATAGCACAAGGCAAATATCCTAAAATAAGAATTTACTTCCCTACCTACTACGCCACGAATAAAAAAAAAGTAAATAGGTACCAAAAATAAGATTGAAAATAGATTATGCCAGATTGACCAATAGGGCCTAATGTGCGCCAGAAAGTAAAACAATTTTGCCATAAAAAGTTTTAGCCAATATAAAGGATGATTTACAATAAAGATCATAACCCTAATCAGCGGTGGATACTCAACCCCAGGGATTTCTAAGTCATTGGGCGGAATAATGATAAGTCCATTGTATTTGGCAGAGGGTGGCAATGTTGAGATAGCATAAATAACTTCTCCTAGCTCGTAATTTTCCATGATCCGATAAGTCAAGAGCATTCGATTTGAAAGCGCCAAAATCGAAATGATAATTGTACCTGACACAAGTATTTTGATCCATGTATTAAATCCACCTATAATAATAAATGCAACAAATACAGCAATTGATGCAGCTAATAAAGCTATGCCCGTAGGTTTGATAAGAAAAGTCAAAGCAATAGTAAAAACTGCAAAAACGAGAGATGATCGTGATGGGTAAAAAATAAAATTAACAAGAAAAAAAACTGAAAAAGTTATACAGCTAACATAAAATGACTCAGCCAAGATGTAAGAGTTCCACATTGGAATCTCAATATAAAGTATCATGCACAATGAGGCTATTAGTGCACTTTTGTACTTATTAAAAAGAATCAAAGAAGCCTGATAAATCAAAAGGGTTGACAGATACCCTAACAAATATTGAAACAGGATCAGCGCCCATAATTTTTCTGACACAAAGGAAACAAGCATAAGAAAATAAGCATATCCTATATACCAAATATTATGGTCGTCAATATAAAATCCATTCAATAGGTTTTTAGAATATTCCAAATAGCGAGCAGAGTCATTAACATTTTTTATTCCATATTTTGCAAATAAAATTGCACTAACAATCCAATACAGACTGGTAATTAGGATAAAATGACCTTCAGGAAACCTAAGCCTCCCACGTGAAATAATTCGGGTTGTATCTAACTTAAGCAAAAGGCAGAATCGCTATCGAGATTTTGTCGTTACGTCAATCATTCTCCTCTATCCTTTCCAGTCTCTCGTGTAGCCGAATTATATGAAGAGTGAGTTCCTCTATTTTCTCCAGCATTAAGGTGCTCATATGCTCAAGATCTATTCCTTTCGATTCTATTTCTTTTGACGATGGAATCCCCGGAAGATGATTATTCAATTGAATAAAATTCTTCAATTCAGGCAGTGGCATTAATTGATAATTTTTTTCAAACACATAGTCCGGCCATTTATCCTTTAATGACACCATAACTCCTTCTGTTATTATTTTACCTGCAATAGAGAATTTGTAGCCTAATGCAGGGGATTAGATTAAGCCGACTTAGCACTACCGAAAGTACCTAAAAAATACTATCGAATTTTGAGTGATGTAAGATTTTAGGCTATTTATGATATTCCTAATTTTGGCCGGAAGTGTCATTACTAGGGATAACACATTGATAATCAAATCAAACACCAGGATAGGCTAATCCTTATAA
>CAYTBO010000080.1:0-14731 GCA_964436055.1 uncultured Ohtaekwangia sp. | reverse complement strand
GCGTCTTAACGATCATACCCTATATTGGAATTTTCATAGGCGCGTTGCTTCCTGCCATTTTTGCTCTGCTGACAAAAGACAGTATTTGGTATACCATTGGTGTGGTGGCTATCTTTTCAGTCGTTCAGTTTTTGGAAGGCAATTTCATTACACCACGAATAACGGGTTCCAAAGTAAAAGTTAATGCCTTTGCAGCCATCGTTGCTTTGTTAATCGGAGGGAAAATTTTAGGGATTACCGGTATGATTCTTGCCATACCCCTTACCGGTGTGCTGAAGATTTTCTTATCAAGCAGCACTCATCTTAAGCCCTTCGTGATTTTACTGGAAGACAAAGATGAAACCAGTTAAGGTTTTATAATATTCCAAAATAGCTTACCGGGACGTTACAACTTCTCGATGATCAGGTTGTGGTTGGTGAATATACAAATATCGGCCGCGATATTCAGGCTCTCCCGTACGATCTCCTCAGCAGAAAGATGAGGCGCGTGTTTCTTCAAAGCGAGCGCTGCAGACTGCGCATACATAGAACCTGATCCAATCGCAGCCACCTGATTGTCGGGTTCAAGCACATCCCCGGTTCCTGACAACACCAGCAACTCATCTTTGGACGCGGTGATCATCATGGCTTCCAGCCTCCTGAGGTAGCGGTCCATTCGCCAGTCTTTAGCCAGCTCAATGGCGGCACGTTTCATGTTGCCGCCAAAGGCATTGAGTTTTTCATCAAAGCGATCCAGTAAAGTGAATGCATCTGCTGTGGAGCCCGCAAAGCCCACCAGGATTTTTCCATCTTGCAATCTGCGAATTTTCTTCACGTTGCTCTTGGCCACCGTATTGCCCATGGTAGCTTGCCCGTCACCTCCAATGGCTACCTGACCATTGTGAAGTATTGCAAGGATAGTGGTGGCATGAATTTTTTGCACAGTTAGGTCAGAAGTTTAGTGCCAGTGTAAATATCCCGAACCGGTATGGAAAGCGAAATGGAGTTGAGTAGGAGTTTCTCGTCAGCAGTCTTATACTCCTCCAACTCCCAACGACGTGTAGCGTTGAGCCTGAAAACTTCAACATTGATGGATTCAGTGTCTACCAGAATATACTCTTTTAGTGTGGGTATCTCCCTGTATAACTTAAATTTACCACCGCGATCATAGTCCTTTGTTGAGGGAGATAATATTTCAATGATCACTGTTGGTTCCAATGCATTGTCATCATCCAACTGTTTCATCTCACCACAATAAATCGAAATATCAGGATAAGTAAATAGGGTGTTTTGAGGGATATGTAAGCGCATATCACTTCCATAAGGAAAACATGGCCTTCCTTTAAGTAAGCTACCAAGAGAAACAAATAAGTTTGAAAAAAGGATATTGTGTCTGCGCCCCGCGCCTGACATAGCAAATATTTCACCCTGATGGTATTCATGTTTCTCAGAAGCGGCACGCTCAAAGGCCAGGTACTCCTGAATGCTTACCTGTTGTTTTGAATATTTGGCTATCGGTTCCCTGATTTCATCCATAAGCAGCATGATATCAAATCAGAATCCTCACAGGGTCTTCCAATAAACCTTTTAATGTTTTGAGGAAAGCGGAGCCAACAGCACCATCTACAGCACGGTGGTCACAGGATAAAGTTACTTTCATCACATTGCCGGGAACAATTTGTCCATTTTTCACTATCGGTGTTTCCTTTATTCCACCAACTGCCAGTATGCAGGCATCAGGAGGGTTGATGATGGCTGTAAATTCTTCAATGCCAAACATGCCCAAGTTAGAAATAGTAAACGTACTTCCCTCCCAGTCACTGGGTTGAAGTTTTTTATCATGGGCGCGTTGCGCAAGGTCTTTTACTTCTATACCTATATGAGCCAACGATTTATTATCTGCAAAGCGAATCACCGGAACCATCAGTCCGTCTTTCACCGCCACAGCTACACCAATATGAATATGGTGGTTTTTCCTCATCTTGTCACCCAACCACGATACATTTACATCGGGATGTTGACGGAGCGCCGATGCCACCGCTTTAATCACAATATCATTAAATGAAATCTTTACCGGGGCAATTTCATTGATGCTCTTTCTTGCTTCTATGGCCTTGTCCATGTTGATCTCCATGGTCAGATAGAAGTGCGGAGCAGAAAATTTACTTTCAGCAAGTCTGCGTGCAATGGTCTTGCGCATTTGCGAAACCGCCACCTCTTCGAAACTTTCCTTTCCAACCACTGACGGCAAAGCCACAGGCGCACCTGATCCTTTTGCGGAAGCAGCAGAAGGTTTGTAGTTCTCAATATCTTTCTTTGTAATTCTACCATGATCACCAGAGCCGGAAATGTTGGAAATATCGTAGCCCATATCTTTGGCCATCTTCTTCGCCAATGGGGATGCTTTGGTTCTTCCGTTGCTGCTGCCATTATTACCTGATGCCGGTGTTGATGATTCAGCTTTTGAAGCTGGTGCTGAGGTTTCAGCAGGCTTTTGTTCTTTTGCCTCATCACCGGATGAAGCCTGGTGTGCTTTCAATAAAGTTTTCCAATCTGCATCCTTGTCACCGATTATTGCCAACACACCGTTTACGGGTATCGACTCTTTCTCTTTTGCTCCGATGTAAAGTACCGTTCCTGTATGGTAGGATTCATATTCCATGGTAGCCTTGTCGGTCTCGACTTCGGCCATCAACTCACCTGACTTTACTGTGTCGCCTACTTTCTTGTGCCAGGCCGCAATTACCCCTTCCGTCATGGTATCACTCATCTTTGGCATGGGTACCACTTCAGCTTTTATGGTTGAGGTGTCTATTGCTTCTTCCACGGCAGTTTGTTTTTCTTGTTTTATATCCGTTTTACTCCCGGATGCTATTTTTTTCTTCCCTTCCGATAGCAAGCCGGAAAAGTCTTCTCCTTTTTTTCCTACTATTGCCAGCACATCATTCACTTGGACGGCCTCTCCTTCCTTCGCCCCAAGGTGCAACACAGTGCCATCATTGAACGACTCATAATCCATCGTGGCTTTATCCGTTTCGATCTCAGCCATCAACTCCCCGGATTTCACGGTATCACCTACTTTCTTATGCCATTTGGCGATCACCCCTTCGATCATGGTATCGCTCATTTTTGGCATGCGCACTATTTCTGCCATTGTCTGGTTGTTTCAAGTCTAAATTCAAAAATAGCTGTAAAAACGTCTAAATTCAAATTCAATGAGAAAGGATCAAAAGGGAATATTGCCAATTAGGAACTCAAAGACCACATCGTCTTTAAAAAATCTATTAGCCGTAATGTAGGTGGCTCTTACGCCTAACTCGATCTGCGGTAAAAATCTAAAAATATTGATATCAAAGGTTAGCTCCCCACCTAAAGAGATATACGTATCCGCATTGTTGATAACAAAGGGTGCTGTAATCTGATTATTTCGAATCTGGTACAGAAAGGCCAACCCCTCGCTTTCACCATAGTCGTAAAACAGGTTGGCTTTGATACGCTGAAAGTTGATAATTGGCCCAAGGCTTATATCCGGATACACAATCGGAAAGGCGTAGTTGGCCGACAGGGTAATGAACCTTGTGTCTCTGGGGTAGCTATACCCTCTAGGCTTAAACAACCTGTTTCTGAATTGATAGTTAATCAACTCAGGATCTTCCAATGATTGCTGATATCCACCCCTAAAAAACAAAGAATGATGTTTAAACAAGCCGGGAAAATATAACGTAGCCCGCGCCACATTCATCCTTCCTTTAAAATCTCCTGAAGGTAACGTGGAAAATGATTCCGCAGAAAAAATTTGGCCGAACCTTGGGTTAAAGTCTCTTCTGCTCCTTTTTAATAAATTGACAAAGGAGATATCGGCACGGTTAAAAATAAGGTTTCCATTGCTCGCCCGGTTTGTAAAATTGAACAAGAGGGTATCATTGGCTGGAACCAACCTTCCAAATCCAGAAGAAAGAACTGATCCATTTTGTTCGACAATATTTTTAAATCCGGATACCTGACTATAACCGATGGCACTGCCCACAGACAAAGATGTGTTATATTTTGAACGAGTGAGCAGCAGCGGAAGGCGAACTCCTGCCGAACCTCCGATTTCAGTCCAGTTGAAAGTGACATCCCTTCCAAAGATACCGGTATTATCTTCTCGCCTGGCATAGTTGAACTCACCCTCAATGATTGGATACATTCCCTGATAGCTAATGCCGGCCCGCCAGACTCCGGTTCGCTCATTGATATCGAACGTATAGCCACCGCTAATTTCCGTAGTGCTCAGCACATCCCTGGAAACAATACCAAGATTTACTTGTGTAAGGGAATTGAGAAAATAAGCACCCCAGGAATGTGGATTAATTATGCCATTGACACGGTGGTAGCGGGAAGATACATATTGTTTATCTGGTATTGAATTTAACAAATCATGATGTCCCTCTTGTTCAGTCAGTGTCTCGCTAAATAAATCATGATTCATTTTTGTTGCATCAGCATTCTTCCAACCGTTCACATTCAATGGAATCTGCACTACATCAAGGCCATCCTTTGTCTGGTCATTGTAATATATAGTTTCCCCGTGAGGTGCTACGGTGGGATTGTAAGCTCCATACCGGGCAGATGTAACCTGCAATTTTTTTTGAGAGGAAAGATCGAGACAATAAATATTATCGATTCCGCTAATTGGTGAATTGAAGAAAAGATAATCCTTAAATAATACCGGATGTCCTACATTTTCAAACTTCGCATCGTACAAGAGTTCTTCCAATCCGGTATGGTAATCTATACGCACGATCTTCTTTCCGTCTTGGCCAGATCTGAGAAAAACGATATGTGAACCGCTATCATTCCACCTGGGCATGGATAGCTGTTCATTGTTGGTATTTTCATATTTCTTAAGCACATTGCCGGTTTCATAATCTAATACGACAAGTCGGATCTGATAGGATTCATTGGTTTCAATGGTGGCAACTTTTTTTGCGTCCGGGTCAAGCGCTGCTGCACTGTACCTGGATACCCTGGTAAGGGTTCGTTGTTTTTTTGTTGAAAGATCATACGTTTTAATAACAGAGTATGACCGTGTTTGCCACCGAGGGTCAAAACGAAACTCATTCCACACGATCTTATTTTGCGAAACGGATAACATTCCCGCATCGTTGAAAGGGCCTTGTACAAATTCTTTCTTTTCTCCGAATGAAGACAACGAAACAAATTGAGAAATCTCCCCAATCCCCGATTTTAATACAAGCACGCTGCCATTTTCAAGAACCTGCGGATAAAAATAGTCTGTATACGATTTAGAAGTCCGTTTGTTGAGGGTTTGAAAATCCGATACCTCAACTCCTGAAAGCTGATCGCTCCAGTTTTTGGTAACATGTTGTGCCATTTCATCATAAAGCTTTTCCACGGTCAATCCCGTTTCCTTTTTGATTGCATTGGAAAAAGTGAATGGCTTGAACGGAACGGCCCACGCCCGTTGGGTGATATCACTCCAGATATCCGGCCTTCCGGTTTTCTTTCGAAGATAAGATACCATGTGATAGCCAAGCGGATAATGATCAGGCATGTTGTGTTTAAATGATCTGAGGTATTGCTTATGGTAACCAAATTCCCTACCCTCCAGGTAATTGGTTCTCATCAATAAGTTAAATTCGGGAATGCGACCCCGACCACTTGAAGTAAAAGCCGTTTCAATGGCCACGGCATCTCCTTCCCAAAACCATTGGGGCATGGCGACAAAAGACATTCCGGCTTGCGCCAATTGCCCAAAAAGAAAATAAATTCCTTTATTAATCCCGGTTACACTTTTTTTAAACTGAACGATGTGACGATACTCATGAACAGCTAATAAATTCAGCCATTCATTTGTACCTATGAAGTTATAGTTTTGTGGAGGCATGGCAAAAAACTCTGACCTGCGGGGAGCCTGAGTCACAAATCCGTTAGAAATGGATGATTCATTATGCAGTAAAATGGATATTTTACCGGGTTTTGCACCCAGGGAAGTTGAAGCAGGTTCTTGGATGTGCTCCATCGTATTGGCGACCCGTTGAGCCTGATCTGCAAAACCTTCTGGAAATAAAATTTTGAAGTTTGTAGTGTTAATTTGATACCACCTCATCGAAGCAGGACTTGTCTGTTGGGTAACCGACTCCTGGGAATATGCATGCATGCCAAGACCTGCAAATACGATGATTAAGATAAATCCAGCTCTGATCATAAGTTTGAAATTCCAATTTGAAGCTACACCCGTAATCTGAAAGTACACAATGACATTAGTAATTAAATTGATGTACTCACCAATTCAGGGGTATAAAATCAAATTTTCCTTTATAATTACTAATATTACTATCATGTTCAATTGGCTCAAAAAAATGTATAACGATTATCGGGATTATATTCGTATCGATTTGATTATGTATGGTGTCTGGATTCTATTAATCGTCCTATTTTTACTCTATACGGTGCTGGCGGATTAAGGCTTGAGTAAAATCTCTCGTATGTTGTCCTTGATTTTTACAGCCAGCTCATCGGTGGGCAGATCGTTGGCATCCCTTCCAAAGGGATCTTCAATTTCTTCTGAGATTAACTCCACGCTCAATAGGATAAAAGTGATTAACACTACTATCACCTCGGTGAAATATCCAAAACTCGTAATAAAGGCGAAAGGTAATGTGATCAGGTAGATAAAAAGGAATTTCTTGATATACATGGAGTATGAATAAGGGATTGGCGTATTTTTAATCCTTTCACACGCGCCTATCAGATCAATAAAATCTTTCAGCTCTTTATCCAGTGCCAACATCTGGTATCCGGAAATTTCATTTTTCTTATATAGCTCATTCACTTTGCCGTAGAGCATGGCGGAAATGCGATTAGGTCTATGCTTAAATTCCCTAAGTTCATTTTCAAAATTTGCCGAAACAGGTTCCAACTCATTGAATTTTACACCCTTCCTCAGGTGCTCTTTCATACTAAAAACAAAATTGGAAATCATTTTTGCAAACCAATCCCTGGTTTCCTTGTCCTCAGCGTCAAGGTAAGCACTCAATTTCAGCGCAAAATTTCTTGTGCTGTTTACCAGCCCACCCCAAAGTTTCCTGCCTTCCCACCACCGGTCGTAGGCTGAGTTAATTCTAAAAACAAGAAACAAACCAAGCACAATTCCCAGCAAGGAATGCATCTCAATTGTTCCTGGAAAATTTTCGGGCGAGATGACGAAATAGTCGAATATTAGCTCAACGGCAACAGTATACAAAGTCATAAAAATGAGTACAGGCATGAGTGTACGCATTACATGCTTGCTATACGAATGAAATATGATGGATATCCAGACTTTAGGGTTGTAATTAATCATAGCATACTATTTCAAAGTGCTAATAAACTTATTGAAGCTTTTATTTCCAAAAGCGAAGTTGTCACTTATTCGAAGGTATTTTGCTATACTTTAATCGAATTATGGCCGTTAGTTTTGATTAAGTATTGTCGATTCCTTTATTTGGCGAAATATAATAAAATCAACATGATAATTAAGCTTACCTGTACATTCACATTGGTCATACTTTTCAATTGGGTAATAGCACAGGAGCAGAAAGATTTTGTGGTTACCATCCAGGGAGACACGCTATATGGTAAAATAAAACTTATCCATGGCGGCAAATTAGATCGGGTCCAGATTAATGCCGATGGAAAAAAAAATGGTTACACTTCAGTTCAGGTCAACGAGATTTTATTTAACAATGATCGTTTCCATCCGGTAGAACTTGGTGGTAATATCAAGCTGATGAAGTTATTGAAATACGGATTTTTGAGTTTGTATGGATATCGGATTGAAAACGAAGTAGGTTATAGTGGTCGGGTGCTTAGAAAGATTGGAGGTGCCTACATTGATATTCCAGTACTCACGTTTCGATCTGCACTGGCCAGTTTTATTTCTGAATGCGAGCCTCTATCTGAAAAAGTAAAAAGACGTGAGCTTGGCAGAGATGAACTTGAACAAGTTGTAATTGAGTACAACCAATGCTTAAATCAAAAAACAGAGGTAGTTTACCAGCAAGTTAAAACCAAAGTCTCTCAGGGAAATATAAGAACCAGACTTTTGGCTTTTGCAAGAAAAGTAGAACTGAGCGACTTGATCAACAAAAGTGATGTTACGGATGTACTCAATGATATGATGGCTCGTGTAGAAAGCAATCAGGCAATTCCAAAATACCAAGCACAAGCTTTGAAGGATTTCGTACAGGATCAAAAGGAATTTGAACAAGATCTCAATGAATTACTTCGGATGATTGAAAAATAGCAATTCGTGATACTAAATAGTTGATTTAAGTTTTCCTATAAAAGAAATAGCTTTTTCCCGCTCCACCCAAAGTACAAAGGCAGCGCATGTCATTACAGCCAAAGCCAGAAAAAATAAATAACCGCCATCACCCTGTACTTCAATACCTAGAATAGTAAGGTGCATCCCGATCGCACCTGCCATCAGGCCTATGGCTATTATTGCCCCTAACCAAGAAATCGCTGGGATCAATAATAACACAGAAGCAATCAACTCTACTATCCCTATACCAATTCTGCCCCAGGGCTCCATACCTACTATGGTAAAAATATAGACTGACTCTTCAACACCGCTGAACTTGAAAAATAGAGTCTGAAAAAGAATAACAGATGCAACAATTCGAGCTACCCAAATGAAATAAAGCGATATACTATTCATCTTACAAAATTGCAAAAAGTTATTTTACCCAAATTGTCACTGGTGAACCCATCTTCACTATTTTTATAGATTCCTTTTGACCCGAACTATGGAAAAGAAGTTTAAAAAAAGAGGTATTGACTACCCGATTATTGACGGAACGCCTACACTGCCCGGAAAATATTATCACAGTCAAGAGATATTCAAGGAAGAAGTGGAAAAAATCTTTTACAAATTCTGGCTTTACGCCTGCCGGGAAGAGGAAATCGCTTCCCCGGGAGACTATAGACTCATCCAGGTGGTAGACGAGAGCATTATTCTGGTCCGCGACAAAAGCAATGAAATCCGGGCGCACTTCAACGTATGCCGCCACCGAGGCACGCAACTCTGCTCAGAGCCAAAGGGAAATTTTAAAGCCAGGAGTATTCAGTGCCCCTATCATGCATGGACTTACGCATTGGACGGTCAGCTGCTCAGCGCACCGCTCATGCAGGAGGGTTATGGGTTCAACAAGGCCGACTGCGCCCTGCACCAGGCTGCCGTCCATACTTGGGAAGGCTTTGTCTTCATCAACCTGGCCAAAGAACCGGTACCTTTTGAAGAGCAGATGGCAGCGCTGATCGGCAAGTTCGCCGACTGGAAAATGTCAGAGCTGCGAATCGCCCGCACCATACGCTATGAATTGAACTGCAACTGGAAACTTATTCTGCAGAATTACCAGGAGTGCTACCACTGCCCCGGTGTGCATCCACTCCTCACCAAGCTTACACCCGTGCAGTCTGCGCAGCATGATATCTCTGACGGCGCTGTCATTGGCGGATTCATGGACCTGAGCAAAACCAGGGGCAGCATGACCATGAACGGTGAGGCAGCGGCCCCACCCATCTGCAATGTTTCCGGCGATGATCTGCAGCGCATCTACTATTACTCCATCTTTCCAAGTATGCTGCTCACCCCCCACCCCGACTATGTGATGTTTCACCACATCACACCCGTGGGTACGGAAAAAATCATCAACTTATGCTTCTGGTTGTTCCGTCCAGAGGTTATTAATGATCCAAACGCTCAGGCAGGGATTAATTCCGCCGTGGAATTTTGGGATCTCACCAACAAACAAGACTGGATGGTTTGCGAGCAAATGCAGATTGGCACCCGCTCACATCGATTTGACAGAGGGTATTATTCGGGAAGGGAAGATATTCTCCATCAGTTGGACCAGGAAGTGCTGAAAGCGCTGGGTCACAAAGCAGATTAAGTACCTGTCCGCATTGTACGATCAGTGAATTTCAGGGAGTAGTTGTGTTGCTATTCACCGATCCAGCCAGGTCTTAAAATCCTGTACACGTTTGCGGGCAACAACCACATCCATATCATCACTTCCTTTTAGCACGAGCCTTATTCTACTATTCACATGACTAAGCATATCCACGATAGCCTCAATTCGGATAATGTACTTCCTGTTGATTCTGAAAAACTGAGAAGAATCTACAAGCTGCTCGACCTGATCCAACGAATAATCAAGAATATGGTTTCTGTTATCCCTTGTCCTACAAAATGTCACTTTATCCTCAGTGAAAAAAAACAGGATCTCCTGCACCTCCATGAACTTCAGGTGTTCTCCTACTTTTGTAACAAATCGTTCCTTGTACTTTCTGGTGAGCATTTGCATGGCGATCCCAATCCGGCCAAGGATGGTTTGTTGCGATTCAAAGCCGCTTAAGTCTGAGTACTTTTTAAGCGCGCCAGTCAAGCCCTCTTCATCGATGGGTTTCAACAGGTAGTCGATGCTGTTCACCTTAAATGCCTTTAAGGCATATTCATCATAAGCAGTGGTAAAAACAACAGGGGTTTTAACGTGGACCTGATTAAAAATCTCAAAACTAAGTCCATCGGCCAATTGAATGTCCATAAAAACCAATTGTGGTGACTCGTGATTATTGAACCACTTTACGGAAGCACTTACCGAATCCAGTGTGTCGATCACCTCGATGGTCGAATCCACTTTTTCGATCAATCCGTTGAGTCGTTTGGCCGCCAAAGGCTCATCTTCGATTATGAGTACTTTCATCATTCTGTTGTCAGTATTGGCAGATGTACCTGGAAGCTACCTTCATTTTTGACAATCTCTACTTTTCTATCACTTAGAAATTCATACCTTTTCCTGATATTGTCTAGGCCAATGCCAGCGGACTCTTCTGTCTTGGAATTCTTTGGTTGCAAGTTATTCATCACGACAACCTGATTGTTCCGGCCAAAGAGATGAATGGTTAAAGGCTGATCTTGAGCAACCACATTGTGCTTAATCGCGTTCTCAACCAACATCTGGAGCGCCAGAGGTGGTAGATTTCCACTCAAATCATTTAGCTCATTTTTGATTTTCAATTTGTCTCCAAACCTGATCTGCTGAAGGTAAAGGTAAGACTCCATAAATTTTAACTCTTCATCTATGGGCACCACCTCCCTGTTGCGTGTGTCCAGCACATAGCGATATACCTCAGACAATTGCTTGATGAATTTCGCTGCTTTGTCCTGATCCTCATAAACAAGGCTCGTGAGTGCATTAAGGCTATTGAAAAGAAAATGCGGGTTGACCTGATTTTTCAAACTTTCATAATTGGCCTTAATACTTTCCTGCTTTGCCCTCTCAGCATCCAATTCTGCCAAGCGCCAGTTTCTGAGGAAACCCCTCCCATGCATGAAAAGTGAAATCACAAAAGTGATTGTCAACGACGTGTAAAGCATGTCCCTCAAATAACTTCCGACATCAAAATTGAAAGCGAATTTAAAAAACCAAACTAAAATCAATACGACGCTGAGCGTATAAACGACCATCACCAACATCCCAACTACAAAACGTTTAACGGGAGTTTTGACCCAGTCAATTTTTTCAGAAACCAAATCGCTGGTAATCGCATTGCCCAACCACAAGAATATCCACATGCAAGACGTAAGAGCGGCAATCAATACAAAGACAGACATCTCCCTGTTTGCCGTTGGCGGAAAACTAATCAATGTCATGGCAATTCCGGCCAGCGCAAGCCATAACGCAGTAATCAAATGGCCTTTAACGGTACTTGTCTCTTTTGTCAACATATTGATTTTTTTAGTATTGAAAGTTACCCTAACTTTTTAATTCAACAAGGTCACTAAAACAAAAGCGAGGATATCATTCCTCGCTTATTAATCAAAATAACTATTGACATTGCTTTGCCACCTGCATCGCGGTTTCTTTACCCCATCTTGGCGCTAATGGGTCAGTAGAAGGCGGAGCGTCAAACATGGCTATCGCATTTGACGCTTTCTCACATGCACCTGCAGTAGAAGATTTAAAGAATTGAGCAGTTCCAAACTCCATTTGCGCCATCAAAGCCATAGCACGTGGATTCGCAGGATCAATACCAAGCGCTTTACCAAATGTTTGCATGGCCAACCCGGAATATTGCTGTCCTCGGGTAGCCGGATCAACCGTGACCCGCATCATATAAATAAAACCTTCAAGCGCAGTGATTTCAGAATCATTTTCTTTAATAGCGGATGCCTTCCTCAATATTTCCGTTGCCTTATCCAGAAGTGCATCTCTTTTGGCTCCATCCTCCACCCGTGTCGATTCCAAGATATAACCAAAGGACGCATAGTAGAACGGTTCCCACTTATTTTTCTCTGCAGCTCCAATTCGCTCAAAAGCATTCACTGCCTGCTGTGTTTCTTCTGTACTCTGCGCTTTGTAAATGGCCTGGATGTTGGCTTGCATAACCTGCTCATATTTATCATTGGCGAACACTAGCATTGAACAGAAACTGAATAGAATTAACATTGTAGTTTTCATAATTGTTTGAGTTTATAAGTTTGGTAATTGATTAATGGATTTGTTCTTTGAAATGGTAAAAAATACACCTAGAAATAGAAATCGTTTAGCTGGTTGTCTTATAGCACGGCTAGCATAGTTTCCACTACTATCAGGAGTCTCACTGTATTCGTATCCAAAAATATTATCCCTACCTAAAACATTGGTGACTGATAAGTGTATGATCAGAAAAGGCTTAGGCAGGTAAGATAAATTCACGCTCAAATCCTGATAGGCTGGAGTTCGTCCTGAATTGAAATGGTCGCTATTAGGATTATGGTAAGTTCTTGCGCTACTGTAAGAATAAGTAACACCAAGTTGTGATTTAATCTCAGAAATAAATTTTTTACCTACTACTGAAAAATTATGTGTAGACGCAAAGTTAGGTGTTGATAAAGTTGGGAAATCCAAATAATCCCTTTCTGTATCGAGGTATGAATAAGAAATCCAATAATCTAAGTTGCGAACGGATTTACTATCTCTCCAAAACAATTCAAAACCTTTGGCGTAACCGTTGCCAGTATTAGCGAGTTGCTCTGAATTTCCATTGATGAATTTAATAAGGTTGGAGTACTTCTTATAATACAGTTCCGGTCTGAATGTACGTTGGTTATTGACTACCTGATAATTCAAAATATAATGTTCCGCCTTCTCTTCTTCCAGATTTTGATTTACTATGAGAAATTGATTTTGAGGAGTTTGGTGAAATTGTCCGTAGGCCAGAGAAAACTGCCCATGCCTGAAAGGTTTGTACGCTAAGGAAAAACGGGGCTCAAAATTGACCTTTTCTGTTGATACGTTGTATTCTGCTCTTACTCCAGTACGCGCTACTACATATTTGCTACCATAGATTTCAGCTTCAGCAAATCCGGCCGTAATGGGTGTGTTGAAGGTAATGGTTTGTTTTAATGTTAAACTATCCAGTCGAGAGGCTTCATAAGCAGTTTGCAAATGTTCAACACCAAATTTTAATTCAACGGCTTCAGAAATTGTATTTTCAAAAACCACTTTGGAGTGAGTCCCTTTTTCTATCTCGTCAATAGGGCGCCCATCCAAAAGAATATTATTTTCATTATAATTATAAGAAAGGCCCCCTCGTATTGACCAGCGATCATTAAGTGCTTGCAAAAAAGACGCATTGCCATAGCCATAGTTATTTGCAAAATCGAACGACTGCTTTTGACTGGGTGCAAGAATGTCATGGTTGTTGATTTTAAAATCGGAATGATTAAAATTTCCAAAAAACTTAACAATGCCATGCTCACCCAATTCCTGCCGAAAGGCGGTAATTCCTTCGAAAGAAGCTGGCGGTGTAATCCAATCGATTTCCTGATTTATCAAACCAAAATAAGGGCGAATATTGGTGTATTGAATTTTTCCTGATAAGGAGGCGCGATCCCAAACCTGGGTGTGTGCTACATCACCCCCAACCGAAAGCAATCCCAGATCAGTTTGATTCAACTCTGCTTTGTCTTTTGAATCAAGCACCAATGCAGAAGAAAGTGCCTGACCGTATTCGGCAGAATATCCTCCGGTGCTAAAGCTTGTCCCTTTGAACATGAACGGCAAAAACCGACCACGTGTTGGTGTATTTGGTGCTGAAGGACTGTAGGCATTGGCTACCAACATGCCATCAATAAATGTTTTGGTTTCGCTTCCATCTCCACCACGCACGAATAGCCTGCCACTCTCTCCTACCCTTTGTGTGCCCGGTAATGTATTCAACGCTCCGGCAATATCTGCAGTAGCACCGGCCGTGGTGGCAATATCAATCGCCTTCAGGATTGTCCTTCTCTTCTCTTCACCGGCTGTAAATGATCCAGCCGAAATCACCACTGCATCAAGTTGATTGACAGCCTCACGTAAAACGATCTCCAGTTGAATAGCATTACCTAACAACTGTACTTTTAGCTGATCGGACTTGAATCCAACAAAAGAAATCAGCAAAATCTGATCGCCTGATTCAGATGACTCAAAATTAAATGTGCCATCGATTGATGTACTGGTCCCATCATACGTGCCTTCAATGGAAATGTTAGCGCCTGGAATAGGTTCACGTTTTTCGTCTACCACACTACCTGACAATTGGGTTTGTGCCACCACCTCCCAGGAACTCAGAAACATTAGTAAAAGGATCGTTGATTTCATGATTATGCTGCGATTACAGCGTAAATATTGAGCCACGGCAGGCAGTACTTGCAATTACATTTACTGAACTGTAG
>CAYTBO010000079.1:0-14901 GCA_964436055.1 uncultured Ohtaekwangia sp. | reverse complement strand
GTGCCTGGGATCATACAATGGTGAAAGAAAAAGTCTTGCTCCATTATTACCCATTTCGTGCATATCCATAAAGAGCTGTGGAAACCACTCATGGTAGAGGATATTATTAACATAATTTGTTTCAATTTGAGTAAGCATAAATCCATCTCGATTATTATCGTGTCCGACATAATGATGATAGAGCCAAGGCAATGGTGATGTTTCGAAAGGCGTTCCAACATTTTGCCTGTACCAATCGGTTACCATAATATTTCCGTCAGGATTCCAAGACGGAACAAATAATAGGATCACATTTTCAAGTATTTGTGCTATCTCCGGGGAATTACTGGTTGCCAGACTATAGGCCAACTCTGGAGACATCTGGGTAGGGCCGTGTTCAGTTGCGTGCATACTACATGTAATCAACACAATGGTTTTTCCTTGTTCAGCTAATTCATTTGCTTCGGCTTCAGATATTTTACCTTGTGCTAGTTTTTTGGAGATTTCCTTATATTTTTCAATGTTAGATAAATTCTCCGGTGAAGAGATTATGGTTAGTATAAAAGGGTTGCCAAGCGTTGTTTTGCCGAGTTCTTCAACCCTTACCCTGTCGCTACTTTCATCAAGAGTTTTAAAGTATGAAACAATTTCATCCCATCGTAACATTTTGTAATCAGCGCCTGGTTTAAAACCAAAATAGGACTCGGGATTTGGAATATCCTGACTAAAAACACTGTCAACCACTGTGAAAATGAAAAACAAAAGAAACCCTTTACGAAGTGAGTTTTGAATATTCATAACTGTAGAATTAGTATTATTTAATGGGTCATCTTATTCTTATTAAATCATATTCTGATAAGATTAAGATTGGAGCTTTTAATTAGTTTTATATACGTGATCACTGCTTAAACTATTTGGTTGCAGTTTTGCAATGTAAAGCCTATTTTAAGAATGCCACTTATAATGTTAAAATAGTACATAAGTTTTCGAAGTTAATATTAGTGCTATGACTCTTCAACATTATTCGAATAGGTAACAATTAACTAAGGCAGCATGGTCAATCGATAGATGATTATATGCATCTTTTTATTGGTGCTGTTCCGAGCAATCAAGAACTGCAACCTGCGAGATAAAGGAACCTCTAATTTATTATCTTTAGACCAAGTCGGATTTTTACGTAAGAGAACTCACACATGGTTGCTCAATTTCAGTATAGAGTCAACTGTGTTTTTCTGGTTGGTCTCGTGATAGGTAGAGTCAGTAAATAAATCAGCCCACCTCACTAATGTACAGTGAAGAGGCTGATTTATGATTTCAATTATATTATAGTTATTTCCGGGCGCGTTCTTCCTGTTGTTTCTTCACCATGTTCTCTACATCGAGCAAGAGTTGTTTGGCGTCATACACAATACCGTCTTTTATCGTGAATTTAATACCACCAACCCGTTCTACCTTGGCTGTTTGATCATTCAATCTGGGAAACCCAGTGCCGTACAATACTTTTAAATTCTCAATCGGATTCTCATCAATGATGACTAGGTCGGCCAGCAAGCCTGGTCTTACAATACCAAACTCAATAGGCTTGCCTTTAGGTTCGAAGATCGCTTCTGCAGCATGAAGTGTGGCGCCTCTTATTACTTCTAACGGATGAAAACCCGCTTCTTGAAGCAACTCCATTTCTTCTATTAAAGCAAAACCATACAAACTATAGGTAAAGGAAGCGTCATCACTTACTGTTACACGGCCACCTGCATTTTTATAATCATTTAAGAAAGACATCCACACCTGATAGAATTTTTTCCAGGCTACTTCTTCCCAAGTAGTCCAATTATAAAAATAGGATCCGTGGTTCAAGCGATTGGGTTCGTAGAAATCGTGAAGTGAAGGGAGTACATACTTTGGCATCCACTCTGCAGTACGCTCACGCATTACATCACGCATCGCCACATAGGCGGTCATGGTAGGATCCAGAATGGTCTTGTGTTCTAAAAAAAATTCAATAAGATCATTCCACTGTTCGCTACCGCGAGGATAGATTTTATTCCATTGATGGGCAACCTGACTAAAACGGTCCTGTTCATCGTTGTATTCAAGGTCCCTGGGCCAGTGTTGAATGTCTTCATCTTTATACAATGATTCAAACAACCCATAAAAATGGGTAATATTGTCCAACCCCAACTCTACGGCATCTCGAGCATTCACTCGGCCAACCATCATTTGAGATAAGTGGGCTACAGAGCCCATTTTTCTTTTGTGGGATTCGTCAATGGCCGCCTGCATCACATCTGGATCGAGGTTGAAAATCTTTATTCCATCTACACCTTTGCTGCTAGCCCATGCTACCCATTCACGGGCTTTGGCAGGGGTGTGCACCGATCCACCTTTCCATTCAGTACCTGAACCTGGCACCTGGAAGTTGATGATACGAGGTGCTACTATTTTATTCTCAGCACTTCTTTTCTTTTCACTTTCCACCCAGTCGATTTCTCCTGCCGGCACACCACGAATGGTAGTAATGCCATGCCCCATCCATAGTTTGTATGCGTACTCAGCCTCAGGTGCTTT
This sequence comes from uncultured Ohtaekwangia sp., assembly GCA_964436055.1. Taxonomy (GTDB): domain Bacteria; phylum Bacteroidota; class Bacteroidia; order Cytophagales; family Cyclobacteriaceae; genus ELB16-189. The sequence continues at coordinate 12,357 of CAYTBO010000079.1, read as the reverse complement.
AGGCACACCGCCCACATGGGTATGAATGTTGACGAAACCAGGAAGCACATACGCACCGTTGGCATCAATTTCTTTCGTTCCTTTTGCTGGTCTGCCCGAAGGATTGATAGGAACATTGGGAGTGCCCACTAACACAATTTCTTTGATCTTGTTGCCCTCGATGATAATATCTACCGGGCCATAAGCCGGTGCGCCAGTGCCATCAATTAAATTGGCTCCACGGATTACCATCCTGTTAAATGGGCCCTCACCTTCGCCTGCTTTACGATCAGGGGCCGGCTTCACTTGTGCATGAATAAGTAATGGAATGAGAATAAAACAGTGAACTAATAATTGTTTCATAACCTTTAGGTTTAGTTAGAATGTACTTAGTTTTTATTATTGGTAATTAATTTAAATAATGAAATGGATAAAAATATTTTTGTATGTTCATGGTGGTTAAGCTACAGCTAAGTTAGTAACGAAAAAAGCTACATAACTCCAACATAGTGTACAATATTGATGATTTATAATAGTATTTTTCATCATAAGATTTAGACTGACTTAACAAGGATGAATGACAGCTTAATTGATTAATTTGAAAGTTAAGACAGGAATCATGGATATATTTCGCACTATTTCCGAATCCGTAAAATCACAACTTCTGATAGCTGCTATACTTGTCATTGCTTCTTGTAATAATAAGTCAAAGGTAAAGTTAATAGAGCACCCCAACGTGCTTTTCATTTCTCTGGATGACATGAACGATTGGGTGCAACCATTGTCAGGCAACGAGCAATCGATCACTCCCCATCTCATGGAGTTTGGAGAGGAGGCAGTTAACTTTACGAGAAATTATTGCGCGAGTCCGGGTTGCAATCCTTCCAGAGCTGCTTTGCTTACGGGTCTGCACACTTACAGCTCAGGTATGTACTCCAACTACCAAGATTGGCGAAAGGTACCTAAGCTGGCAGAATCATTGACGATTGGACAACATTTTAAAAACAACGGGTATTATACTGCGGGAGCAGGAAAAATATATCACTACAATCAGGTAGATACACTTGGATGGGACGACTATTACCCGGCTATCAAAGATCCTATGCCGAAAGATAATTTTCCGGAACAGCGACCGGCCAACATGCCCCCCTTTAAGTATATGTACGATATGTTCGATTGGGGTGGACTTCCCATTTCAGATGAGGAGACTGGAGATTATCAGAGTGTTAGCTATATCACAGAACAATTGAAGCAATCGCACGATAAACCTTTTTTCTTAGCTGCCGGTATTTACCGACCGCACTTGCCATGGTACGTCCCACAAAAATATTTCAACATGTTTCCACTTGAGTCAATTCAACTTCCAATATTATTGGAAGGAGATACGACAGACCTAGGATCCGTAGCGAAGGAACTTATTGCGAGGGGCGGCAACTATCACCAACATGTAGTGAAGGCCAACCAGTGGAAGAAAGCCATTCAGGGATACCTTGCCTCAATAGCTTTTGCGGATGAGATGGTTGGAAGACTGTTGAAAGCACTGGCCGAAAGTAAATATGCAGACAACACCATTGTGGTGATCTGGTCGGATCACGGTTGGCAGTTGGGAGAGAAGATGCACTGGCGAAAATTTGCCCTTTGGGAGAATGTGACCCGCACAGTTTTGATGATGAAAGTGCCAAAGGGGGTTAAACAAATGCCCGAAGGTTCCTACCGGGGAGGTACTTCGACCAACCTCACTTCACTCATGGACATATATCCTACATTGGTTGACCTGTGTGGATTACCTCCACGCAATGATTTTGATGGTGTGAGTTTAAAACCAATCCTTGAAAAACCCGATACCTTATTGCCCAGACCCATCATTACGACTTATGACTATGGCAGCTACTCCGTACGGTTCAACAAATGGCATTATATAAAATATGTTGATGACTCTGAGGAACTTTACAATTTGGAAACCGATCCTGAGGAATGGTTCAATATTGCAGGAGCAGACAGCGTAGCTGATATAAAATCGAAGATGACTTCTTTCATCCCTCAAAATCCTATCGATCTGCCTGAAGTTTCACTATTAGAATTACAGGAGCATCATATACCGCCTATTCGATCAAAAGATTATTTTTTCAGCGAAGAACGTAGGAATTGGATGAAGCGATTTGATGTATTGGATTAGAACAAAGAAACTCCAAGATCATTTGCATAACTTTTCGATATGTACTTGCGTACGAATAAAAGAAAATCATGTTGGCGCGAAGTTTATAAATCAAAAAAGATTGGTGGTGTGACGATAATTTTCAAGTCATTGAATTAAATTGATAATTGGGCGCTCTAACCTTTAACAACTTTGTGTTTTAAGTTCCTAATAAAATTTTGAAAGATAATATGAGTAAATCAATAACATTTTTTGGTCATCCAAGAGGATTGTCTGTTTTGTTTTTTACTGAGCTTTGGGAACGTTTCAGCTACTATGGGATGAGGGCGCTACTTCTATTGTATATGGTGGCATCTACAGAGAAAGGAGGAATGAATCTAGATGAACAAACTGCTGCCGCTATTTACGGATTGTACACAATGGGTGTCTACCTCTTTGCTTTACCCGGTGGGTTTTTAGCGGATCGTGTTTTTGGGCTTCAGAAAACAATTCTGTACGGTGGGATCATCATTACCACAGGACATTTCTTTTTGGCACTTCCATATACGCAAACTTTTTTCTTTGGCCTATTGCTGATAGTAGTAGGCACGGGAATGCTGAAGCCAAATATAAGTAGCCTTGTTGGAGAACTTTATTCAACTGATGAGCAGGCGAAAAGAGATGCTGGCTTTTCTGTCTTTTATATGGGGATAAACATAGGTGCGTTTATAGCTCCATTGATTACCGGATTTATTGGAGAGCGTATTAATTGGCATTTTGGATTTGCCGTTGCCGGTTTTGGGATGCTATTAGGCGTACTCTTCTTTGTTGTAAATAGTAAACTCTTAGGCGGAGCGGGTTTAGCTCCTGGATGGAAATCGAAAAATGTGACATTGGAAAGCAGTACAAAGTCAAGAAATCAGCTTATTATTGGTGGAGGATTGGTGTTAACCCTATTGGTTTTATTCTTAACGGAAACCCTAATTATAAACCCGATTTTTTTGGCTCACTTCGCAACCTATGCGATTGTAGCCAGTGTGGTTTTATACTTTATTTATATTCTATTCTTCGTTGAATTAACCCCATCAGAAAAATCCAAGATCAAAGCAATCGTAATATTCTTTGCTACATCTACGGTATTTTATATCGGTTACGAACAGCAAGGTTCCTCCTTAAACCTTTTTGCAGATAGGTATACGGATAGACTCATCGCAGGCTTCGAAATACCAGCAGGATGGTTTCAGGCAGTACCGCCAATATTTGTAATCATATTTTCTCCTTTTTTTGCCTGGCTATGGGTATGGCTGGCAAAGAAGAGAATAAATCCAATTACTCCGGCAAAACTTTCTTTTGGGCTTATATTTATGGGACTTGGTTATTTGGTAATGGTGGGTGCTTCATTGGTTTACGTGGCTGGTAGTAAACCACTCGGACACTGGCTTGTTATTACTTACCTCTTGCATACTTTTGGTGAAATATTTCTCTACCCTGTGGGGCTCAGCGCTGTTACTAAGCTTTCTCCTAAAAAATTAGTTGGACAAATGATGGGGATTTGGTTTATGTCATTGGCGCTGGGTAACCTGATTGCAGGGTTATTTGCCGGTCAATTTGATGCAGCTTCAATAGAACGTAATCCCGATCTCATGGTAAATTTATTTGGGGCGCTTGTGGCATTCCTGATAGTAGCTGGACTCATCGTTCTTTTATTTAGCCGCAGAGTAAGAAAATATATGTTGGAAATTGACTAGCAGTGTTAGAAGTTTTATAACCTAACGTTGATTCAATAGTAATCGATCTATGTCCTAGTGTTTTTTCGTGATAGGTGCGATGGCCTAGCATAACCAGCTATACTATAATCATAATGAGGAAATGAGCCTTCCCATGTGTTTCCAATAATCACTTGATCTCCTGCAATTACATCCTATTCCATTACACTGAGAAGGCGTCCATTCTTCCACTTGCAATATTCACATGCATCAAAATAACTCATTTCTTAGAATCATTACACATGATCTAAGTTAGCAACCTATTTTTAATTTCTAATAACTCAAAATTTGTAAGCCTGCCATTTTCAATTTTATAATACTTGTTTACAATATTAGGAATATCTTCTTGGCAGTGGGAGATGAACATCAGCGAAATATTGTTCTTACGCACCAATTCTGTCAGTAGAAAGTTACATTTTATTATTGAGGTCCAATCAAGGTTATGGTAGGGCTCATCAAGTAAAAGAAGGGGAGGATGCTGAACTAATGAACGTATGAAAATAACCAACTGTTGTTCTCCCGAAGAAAGGCAACCAAAAGACTTTTGCCTTAAGCTCTGAAGGCTAAAATAGGTAAGTAATAAATCAACGAAATTGATGTCAGATTTTGTTGTCTTCTTATAGGGACGATAATTGTCGAAGAAACCACTGAAAAGAATTTCCTCAACCCTTTGAGTTTCATTGGTTCCCATTCGAAGTTCAGGAGAGGCAAAACCCACATTTTTCTTTAGCCACCATATGCTTTCTCCTGACCCTCGTCTATTCCCAAACAGATAAATCTCGTTAGCGTAGGCAAGTGGATGATCTCCACAGATCAAGCTAAAAAGTGTAGATTTCCCTGAACCATTTTTACCTATCAAAGCCATACTCTCTCCATAGGTAAGGGCAAAAGAAATATTTTTCAGAATATTTTTATCGAAATATTGAACCGAAACATTTTTTAGTTTTAGTATGTTACCCTTTTTTATATTGTTTCTGCCTAAGCATCCGACGAATTGACTCACTGTAGATTCATTTATCTCTGGAACTGGACTCAATTCAGTTCGCCTATTACCAATTCTGTAGATAGTATTTTGCTTCATACTGATTTCCTTACTAATGAAAGCAGGGATATTTTGTGATCTCCCGGTAATCAAGAGCTGGATACCGAAATCATGATGCAAACTCCATATCGTGTCTTGTAGTTCTTTACAGGCCATTTCGTCTAGTCCCGCAAATGGATTATCAAGAAAAAGCATTTCAGGTGGCTTCAATAACGACTTGACAATTAGTGTTTTCGTTAGTTGTCCACTGGATAAATGCGAAAGATGTCGGTCAAGCACCGAAGTCAATTCTAATCTTTGCAATAGCTTATTGTGATAGGCATCGGATTTCCTCAAGCCAAACCAAGTCAAATACTGCGATAATCTTAGGTTTTGCCCCTCCATTCCTGTATGATATCGTTGCTGATAAAAACCGTTTGCATTACTTACCATAGCGAGACTGTCTATAGTCTCAATATATTGAATGTGGGCAAGAAAGTTGCTATTACTTATTTCTGATCCACTGCGTATTATTCTCCGGTCTCCCGCTACTAAGGGAAGTTTAAGAGCCAGCGCTTTCAGGAGCGTAGATTTACCTGAAGCCATAGGGCCATTGATATAATAGCTTTCATCTTCTAGATTCAATGTTAAATTTTTCAGTAAAACATTTCCCCTAAAGGCGAAAGATGCATTATCTAGCAAAATTTTCATTTTACTATTTTACACTATAAGATGACTTAACTTTCGGTGCCAGCTTTTAGCATTATATATGAAGTATAAATGATTACACCGATTACGACCCATCTAAGTGTATCAATGGGTAGGGATTTCACCACAAATGCAGCAATAATAACTGCGATGGCACCTGGAATGGCCATTCCGATTGCTGCCTTTCGATTATAAGCACCTTTTTTGATAAATTTAACGGAAGCAGGCGGCATTAGAAAGGCACAAGAACCCATCATTATTGGAAAAGCAACTTTAGGTGACATACCTAATGCAAATATTAAGGCCATGCAGGGAGCGTACAAACCTACTCCTGCCGTCATTATAGCACCCAAAACGAAATTAACAGCAACGGCAAAAATAAGCTTCCCTCCAGTTAATCCTATAGCATCTCCACCTCCTGGTATCCATTCAAATTTACCGGCTAACATAAAAATAGCAGTAATCAATAATGCAATTCCCATGGTTAGCCTAATTTTTCTTTCTGACATTCTTGAAACAATACCTGCACCCAGTATAGCTCCGGCAGCGGCAGAAATCAGCATGAGAATAAGTGTTAGAGGATCTACTTCAATAATTGTGATAAAGATTAATGCTTGTAAAAGAACGGGAATAGTATTCGCAACATTCATTGTTCCAGGAATAATTCTGTCCTCAGTTTGTTTTGTAAATTTTAGAAGAGCAGTTTGGGGGGCAAATGCACCTATACCCAGTACATCAAAAAAATTAACGACAAACCCTATCAAAGAAGTCTTAAGCCAACTTACCTTTTCTAAATTATTTTTATGCTTAATATAGTCTCTGGCTAGTACGATTATGAACCAAATGGCGAGTAGAATTAAACTGAACCAAATTATTTTTACCATCATAAATACTTATTCTAATGTTAACTAATATCAGTGATTTTTTGTTTTGATTTTTCAAACATGTTGGAGTTTGTCATTTAACCTCAGTTAATATTAAATAATTTTTCCTTTTGAAAGAATTATCGAGGACCTGGTGGTAAGTGCTCCAGGAGATAACGGGTCATATGGATTCTCAAATGCAATGCAGTACCCTCTCCTTCACTTAGACCGTGGTTTCGGTAGGGGTATGTCATATAGTCAAATTGTTTACCGAGCGCTACAAGCCGATCTACTAAGCCTTCCGTTATTTGGATGTGGGTATTGGTTTCTCCAGTACCGTGAATAATTAACAGATCACCTTCCAATCCTTCTGCAAAATTGATGGGAGCTGATTTTTGATATCCTTCTGGATTGACCTCGGGAGTCTTCATATATATTTCCTGGAACCACGCATTGTAAAGTTGCGGTTGCGGTTTTGGAGCAACGGCTATTCCTACGTGATAGATGTCAGGTTTCCGAAACATCGCATTAAGGGTATTCGAGCCTCCACCGCTCCAACCCCAAATTCCCACTCTCGACAAGTCAACATAGGAACGTGTTCGTCCCAATTCTAAGACTCCCGCTGCCTGTTCTTCAGTGGATAGTGGGCCGAGACTACTGCCAATAGCACGTCTCCATGCAGCTCCTTTTGGTGCAGGAGTTCCTCTATTGTCCATAGAAACTACTAGGTATCCTAAGTCAGCAATGACCCGATGGTAATCAGCATGACTCCGGCCCCAGACATCAAGAACAGTCTGTCCATGGGGCTCGCCATAGACAAGGAAGAAAACTGGGTATTTTCGGGATGGATCAAAATCCTTGGGCTTGATCATCCATGAATCCATTGTTACTCCACCTCCAATATCCAACTGAAAGAATTCAGTAGGTTGGGTTATAATGGAATCCATTTTAGCGCGCAACCGCTTGTTATCCTCAAGTACAAGCAATGTTGAATGGTCTTTAAGTTGCACCAATTCGGTGACAGGAGGGGTATCGAAAGTCGAGTAGGTATGAAAAGCCCATTTGGCGTCTGGGGAAAAGCTATAATGATGAGTACCTTGTTGATCTGTTGGTGTTACCCTTTCCGCTTTTCCATTACCATCCAGGGAAACTCGATATAAATACTTTTGGGTTGCATTTGAAGGAGACGCATAATAGTAAAACCAACCCTCATCTTCATCCACATTTACACGTGTAATGATATCACTGGGATCTGGTGTCAAAAGGGCTAATTCTTTTCCCTCCCGAGAGTAAATGTAGGCATGCCGCCATCCATCTCTTTCATCCATTACAATGAACGCATTGTGTTCACGTATCCATTCAAAACCTGCGTTTTCAAAGTTACTGGCCACTACCCATGTGGGGTGGGAGTCCTCATATACTTTCCTGACCGTACCACTTACAGTATTGATTAGCAGTAATTCCCGACTATCTCTAAATCTACTTAACTTTTCTACGAGCAACTCTGTTGAATTTCCTGCCCAGCTAATCTGACCAAAATAGAAACCCTCTGGAGGTGTAGAGATGGGTAACCAGAGTACCTGCCCACCTGTGATATTAATAACTCCTATTCTTAATTTTGCAATAGGGGTTCCAACTCTGGCATAACGAACCTCTGATACATCTGGATACGTAGGATCCCCTGTTAAAATTTGTGACCTCAATCTTACATCTGAGACATCTGACTGTATGAATGCAATTCTTTTACTATCTGGACTCCATGAGGAGCTATGGTTAGTAATCGCTTCTTTTATATCTTTTGTGAGTGGAATTTTTAGGTCAGTTAATAGGTCATATAAATACAGGTTTCTTTGATCGGATGAAACAATAAGTTGACCATCAGGGGAAATCACAGGTGATTGTCCGACGTGAATCTTTTTTAGTTTGTTCGATTTTATTTCCAGCATCCAGTAATTTGATTCTTGCCCCTTTGTCTGTAATAGAATATGATCGCCATCTGGAGAAAAGGAATAATTTTGAATAGAAAGTGGCTCGCCTGTTTCTGGTGAGATAAGTTGTGACACAACTTTACGTTCATCATTTAATGCATTATATCTAACCAATTCCTGTTTGTTATCAGATATAGTTTCCAGTACAAAATAAGTTGAACCGCCCGGCTCCCAGATACCTTGATAAGACTCCGCTCTAAATGAGCCTTCCTTATAGATAGCTTCAAGACGTGCTTTAGTTTTTGCAGGAACTATCTCCTGATTGTTTAGTAGCTTTTCATTGGATTTCTGACATCCTGAAATTGATACAGCAAGTATGAAGTACAATCCAATCCCTAGTAAGGTCGTTTTGAAAAAACTTATTCTATGTAACATGAGTATGACAGTTAAAATATTCTCTTAGACTATCATCGAATATAGTTAGTATATCAAAGTCAGCATATCAAAAGATATAATAGTATAACTGATTGACAAAATAATACATAGCCTTGATTTCCATGATTGTATGTCATTTCAATTAGTTAGAATCTAACCAAGGAAAGAACGCATTGAACCCCATCTGATCAAGATAGTATTTGGTTATGTAAACCAGCTTGTGGTTTTTAGTTGTTTGTATCTCTAAAATTGATTTTGTAGATATACGCTTATATTTGGAGAGGTACCATTTTAAACAAAACAGCTAAATGAAGTACGGATATATTACCTTTCTATTATTACTATTCCTTGTTGTATCAACTTGCTATTCCCAACATCAACCGGTATCGCCTCTGGTTAATTCTTATAAAGAACATTTAGAGAAAAAAGATGAATCTACCTATGGGTTAGATTGGATACAATTAGGACCTACGATCAATAGTGCATTGGTAGAAACCTTGGAGGTGGACCAAAATCGGCCAGGAGTTATGTATGCCGGATTCGGATCAGGAAATCTCTGGAAAACCATAAACAATGGGTTAACATGGGAGCCAATATTTGAAAATCAAACTGCTTACGGAATCGGAGATATTGCACTTGCCCCCTCCAACACCGAAATAATTTATTTAGGTACTGGTGAGACCTTAAAAAAGCCACGCAATTTTACTATGCCTGGTACCGGGATCTACCGCTCCAATGATGGCGGTGAAAGCTGGATTCACCTTGGACTGGACGACTCCTGGCACATTGGGGAGATTGCAGTACATCCTAAAAATCCTGATATCGTTTATGTTTCCGTATTAGGTCATTTTTGGAGTGCCAATGTAAATAGAGGCGTATATAGATCCGTAGATGGCGGTCAAACTTGGGAGCATGTACTGTATGTAGACGAAAAAACGGGTTCAAATAATATTGTTATCTCTCTATCAAATCCTGATGTTGTATACGCATCCATGTGGGAGAATTATCCAGGTTTCAGTGGAAAGAATAGTGGAATTTACTATAGTACTGACGCTGGAAAGAATTGGTCAAAATCGGTTAATGGATTACCTCAAGGTGATGGTTTGGGCAGGATAGGGTTAGCGGTGTCAAATACTAATCCTAACAAAGTTTACGCATTGCTTGACCATAGAAACAAAAAGAAAAATGACATCAATGACAAAGATCTTGGTGCAGCCGAGGTATATAAGAGCTTAGACGGAGGACATACATGGATAAAAACTCATCAAGAGGAGTTGATGATTTTTGCTGCTTTGGGATGGTACTTTGCGGATATCTATGTTGATCCATTCAATGATGAGGAGATCTATGCTCTGGGTGTGAGGTTGGTTCGAAGTTCAGATGGAGGAAAGAGCTTTAGCTTTATAGCTGGAGACGTGTATCACCTTTTTCCGAGTCCAGCAACACCGCTTCATCTTGATCATGCCGAATTATGGATCAACCCCAAAAACTCCAATCACTTGGTTTTGGGTAATGATGGTGGTTTTTATGTTAGCTATGACAAAGGGCAGACATGGATGCATTATAATAATATACCAACTGGTGAATTCTATGATATTACACTGGATGAAGGAGCGCCTTATACAATTTATGGTGGCACGCAAGATGATGCTACCGTATACGGAAAGGCTAATGAATGGATACCTAAATTTTATGACGGGTGGGAATATCTTTGGATTGATCCTTGGAGTGGGGGAGACGGATGCATCACTGTTTTAGATCCAAAGGATAATAATACTTTGTACTATAGCTCTCAGGAAGGTGGAATAAGGAGAATGGATAGAGCTAAGGGAAATTCTAAATCAGTCCGACCAAAAATCGAGGAACTAAATGATAAACTCCGGTACAATTTTATCTCACCTTATTTTCTTTCGACTCATAACAATTCAAACCTTTATTTAGCTGGTAATTTCGTCATGAAAAGCACGGACAAAGGTGACAATTGGAAGGCTATCAGTCCTGACCTTACTTCAGGTAAAGATAAGGCGAAAGCCTCATTGGCGGCTGGAGCGTTGTCAGAATCACCATTAAAAAAGGGACTCATCTATACTGGCACAGACAAAGGGTTATTTTGGGTGACTCAAGATGACGGTGCAACATGGACAGATCGTTCAAAAGGATTACCCAATATGTATATACGTACTATTGTTCCATCCCTATATAAAGAATCGAGGATCTACATTGCCATGTCAGGGATGAATTATGATGACTTTGGTACTTACTTTTTTAAGTCAGAAGATTATGGAAAATCATGGGAATCCATCAAAGGCAACTTGCCTAATGATGTATCCTATGTGGTCAAGGAAGATCCAAGTTTTGAGAATATTCTATATGCAGGAATGTATAGGGCAGTTTATATTTCATTGGATCGAGGTAAATCCTGGGAGCAGCTTGGAAAGGGGATGCCAGTAGCAGCAGTTTCAGATATCGAAATTGATGTAAAGACTAGCGACCTTGTTGTGTCTACACATGGAAGGGGAATTTATAAATTGAATCTTTCTCCGGTTTATGAAAATTCAACTGGTGGGACTAGTGAGGGCCATATATTTAATATACCACCAGTACTTGTTCCTTCTCCAGAAGATGCCAGAGATGATACCAATGCAATCATTACAGAAAAAATGCCAATTACGTTTTGGACCAATGATGCAAGTGAGTCAGTCATAAACATTCTCAATGAAGAAGATCAAATTGTTTGGTCAACAAAAATAGCTACTCGAAAGGGCTATAATCAATACCGATGGGATTTAATCACACGAAAGGTAGACAGCCCAATGCCTTATTTTATCCATTATAATGAATTTCTAAAACCAGGGAAGTATAAAGTACAAATCCTTAACACTCACGGTGCCTTTCAAAAGGAGTTTATTGCCGTTAATAAAAGGTAGGTAGCATCGGCAAAATAGTATAATAATTGGGCAAGAACTTGCTATTTATGTCGTATATATTGGTGGTATCTTACTTCATGGGTTGAAAGATTGTCAAGTTCAATGGGTCAATAGTAATTGTTGATACTTAATAATCAATCATACTAGTTAAATAACAAAGATGAACCTCAGATTCAAGCTTGCTTTTATAGGTGTCTCCATTTTTCTAGCCACCCCTTTTCATGCCGGGGCTCAACAGGTATCCAATAACTTAACTCTGGAGGATATCTACTCAAATAGGATTTATGCTGTTAAGGGGTTCGGTCCTGTGCGTTGGATGAAGGATAATGAAGGTTATTCAACCATAGAGAACAATAAGGAGTCTAATGGAAGAGAAATTATACGTTATGAAGCCATGACAGGTGAAAAGGAAATTCTGGTAAGCGCTCAGCAATTGATTCCGGCAGGATTTGATACTCCACTTGACATCGAAGATTACAATTGGTCAGATGATAATTCAAAACTCCTTGTCTTTACGAATACTCGGAAGGTATGGAGGTACAATACAAGAGGTGATTATTGGGTGCTTAATTTGAAAAATGGTAAGCTTATTCAAT
>CAYTBO010000078.1:11801-14937 GCA_964436055.1 uncultured Ohtaekwangia sp. | reverse complement strand
AGATCAGGTACTGAAATGGTTTTGGTAACATATAAAGTATCCAGATTGGCAACAGCACCTGTAACGTTGAATGATTTGAATGCGGACTGAACCGGATTCGTACAACTGGTGGTTGCGGACTGATCCTGCGAAAGCTTAATTTCAAAATTTCCCATACCAAAACCTGTCAACGTAACATCAGTAAGGGATTCCAATTGCGTGATAGCTCCGCTAGCAACAATGTTTCCCGATTGAACTACTTCGTATGTGTAATCTGCAACTGAAGATCCATTGATGTTTGAAAGTACTACGCCTCCCGAACTTCCAAAGCAGTTAGTATTGTTCGGTGAGGTCGTGAAGTCGACAACATCAGGGCCAAGCAACACAGTTACCCGTCCCGTTTTAATACAACCCGGATCACCATACTCAATGGTGTAGTCGTAAGTGCCTATTGGAAGAGAAGTAAATAAAGGATCATTAAAGTTTGTTCTTGAAACGTTTGTATTGGAGGCAGAAGCCCCAACAATATCAATTCGCACGCCCGTGTTATTTATCTGCGGTGTTGCCGGATTGATGTTGAACAAGATGGCTCCATCGGTTGGTGAGCATATGGCATCGGAAGGAACCGGGGTTATCGAAACGGTACTACAATTACCTAGTGGTCCTCCGCAATCGGGTGGCAAGCTAATAGATATTGGTATTGCAAGGCTGAGACATCCTCCGGCCTCCATGATAACAACATTGTAGGCCGCGGCTGGGAGACCTGAAAAGGTTCCAGAAACCTGAAAAGTGGCGCCATTATCAATAGAGTATTGATACGGTGCTGCACCTCCAACTTCGTTTGAAACAGTTATTGATCCATCATTGGCAGCACAAGTCGCATCGGTCGGGGTGATTGTAGCGGATACCAAAGTGCCCGAGTTGACAACAAAAGACTGTGCGAGTGACAAACATCCATTGTTATCTCTTACCACCACATTGTAAATTGAGGGTGCTAATACAGAAAACACTGAGCTAGCCTGAAACGTAGCTCCATTATCAATTGAGTAGGTATAAGGCGTTGCGCCTCCTGAAACAGAGGCAACATCTATGGTTCCGTTGTTAAGCCCTGCACAAGTTTCATCGGTAACAATGACAGTATTGACTGATATTGTAGTGCCGCTACCCACGGTAATGGTTGTTGGAGCTGAAAGGCAAAGTCCTACATCTCTGATCACAACATCATAGCTGCCAGGGGCAAGACTTGAAAAAGTAGGCGACCCAAAAAAAGTTGCACCATTGTCAATTGAGTAATTGTAAGGAGCAGATCCTCCTGTTTCGCCAGATACTAAAATAGCCCCGTCATTAATTCCAAAACAGGTAGCATTAGTAGGGGTTGCTGAAAAAGCGATGGTTGTCAAAGGAGCTAGGAAAATGTTCAAAGCTGCAGATAAACAGTTGTTGCCATCTCTAACCACCATATCATAAGGTCCTACTGCCAGTCCGGAAAATGTGTTGCTGACTTGAAACGTTGCCCCGTTGTCGCCGGAATAAGTGTAAGTACCTGTACCGCCAGTAACTGCATCAATTACAATGGAGCCATCGTCAATTCCAATACATGTAGCATCCGTCTTCGATGAACCCGTAATACTGATTGGCGTTGCATTGTTGATTGTAATGGGCACGGCCACTGATAGGCAATTGTTGGCATCTCTGGCAACAGCATTATATAATCCAGGTGCCAAACCGGTAAATGTATTTGATGCTTGAAATAGTACTCCATTGTCGACAGAGTATTCGTGAATTCCCGTACCCCCTGAACTATTAATTTGAATTGCGCCATCATTTAAGCCCAAACAAGTTGCATCGGTCTTATTGGTACCAGTAATTGTTACCAACGTAGGCTCGGTAAATGTTATTGTAGATTGCGCAGTACAACCACTAAAATCTGTTACTGTGACTGTGATTGATCCAACTCCTGCATTGATAACATCAAGTGCTGTTGCTGTGGTGCTTGTTGTGCCTCCCGTGGTATTGCTGTCTACAGTGAAACCATACGCTGGAGTCCCACCCGCTGCAGTGAATGTGCCGGCTCCATTCGTATCACCATTACAAGCAAATAGCACATCCGGTGTAGTTCCGATCGTTAGTATCGCAGGCTCTGTTACATTGATGGTGGATTGAGCGGTACATCCATTCAGGTCAGTTACCGTAACTGTTATTGATCCTGCTGCTGCATTGATAAAATCCAATGTCGTAGCGGTGGTACTGGTTGTGGCGCCAGTAGTATTGTTGTCCACCGCAAAGGAATAACCGGGCGTACCTCCACCTGCTGTAAATGTCCCCGATCCATTTGTGTCTCCATTGCAAAGAAGCAATACATCTGGGGTAGTGCCTAAGGTGACTGCGGGTGGCTGGGTAACATTGATGGTAGATTGAGTGGTACAGCCGTTATTATCTGACACGGTAACAGTGATAGACCCTACTCCTCCACCTGTGAAATCAAGGGTGGTCGCTGTTGTACTAGTGGTTCCTCCTGTTGTGTTGCTGTCTACAACAAATGAATAACCTGGCGTACCTCCCCCGGCAGTGAATGTGCCGGTGGCTGTCATATCTCCATTGCAAGAAAGCAATACATCTGCTGTGGTGCCCAATGTCAATACCGGTGGCTGAGTTATATTTATTGTATGCGCTGCGTCACAGCCATTGTTGTCGGTAACTGTTACCATGATAGACCCTACTCCCGCTCCTGTGAAATCCAGCGTGGTGGCCGTGGTGCTTGTGGTTGCTCCCGTGGTGTTGCTGTTGACTACAAAACTATATCCAGGAGTGCCTCCGCCGGCTGTGAAACTGCCTGAACCATTAGTATCACCACTACAAGCCAAAAGCACATCTGCTCCTGTTAAAATTAATGCGGGTGGCTCAGTTACATTTATCGTGGCAGGGATGCTGCAGCCATTGTTATCTGTCACTGTAACGGTGATGCTGCCAACTCCTGCGTTGATAAAGTCAAGGGTGGTGGCCGTTGTATTCGTTGTCCCTCCTGTCGTGTTGGTGTTGACCACAAAAGTATAACCCGGAGTTCCTCCACCTGCTGTAAATGCCCCGGATCCATTTGTGTCGCCATTGCAAAGAAGCAATACATCTGGGGTAGTGCCTAAGGTGACTGCGGGTGGCT
>CAYTBO010000078.1:0-11701 GCA_964436055.1 uncultured Ohtaekwangia sp. | reverse complement strand
TGACTACAAAACTATATCCAGGAGTGCCTCCGCCGGCTGTGAAACTGCCTGAACCCGAAGGAGCCCCACCACAGTTTAGCACTACATCGCTGCCGGTCAATGTTAGTACCGGAGGCTCATCAATAACAAAGCCAAATGGCGGCTCAATGATGTTGAGGGTCGGACAGCCTGTCTTGAAAAACAAAACCGAATAAGTACCTGGAGGAACATCTGAATAAACAACAGAACGACTCGGTTTATCTTCTGTTTCTGTAACGGATAGGGTAACAATTGATCCTGATCCTAAGTCAAAGAGTTCGAAATTGAAAGGTTCGCTTGTAGAAGCATCCTCCAGGTCAACAGTAATAGTTCCATCATCAGCACCGAAACAAGATATATCTGTATGCGTTCTTAGAACTACATCAGCTAGTGTTGGACATTGGGCATTGGCTTCAGGGAAAAGAGCAATCCAAAAAAGAAGGAAAAATGGTAAGCCTAAAAAAATCTTCTTCATGCTATTGCAGGATTATGCCTTTACCAGAAATTGATCTCCTTTGGTTGCACCGTGATGACGAAAAGTAAACAACATAGGTAGATGGCTTTACACCTCTAAATACTTCTTTTTGAATTCCTGGCGCAAAACGCATTTTCCTTTTTTCCACAATTTCGCCTGTGGTTAATTCGTACAACTCAAATTCATAATTGTCCTCGTCACCGTTTTCCATACTTAATGCCAAAGAATACTCATCTGATAACTTTGATTTAGACGAGCTATAGGAAAAGCTCGTGGCACAATCCAGATCGACAATTAATCCAAAAAAAGGAAATAATACGATTAAGTATATCCTATTCATTTGCAATGATTTAGCATTATACACGTAATCCTAAAGTTTAAAAAAATAATGAATTATATAATAATACTTAAAAAAGTATATAAGCCCTATACTTAAATTAAGGAGTAAAAATGATGAAAACTCGTGATCCATGGCAGCTAAAAAATCAATATTACCCTATTCCCGTAATATTTAGCCCAAAAAATGCCTTTTTTAGTACTTTCTGTTCAATATCTCACTCATTATAAATGCCTTGCGGAAACCTTTTGGATCTTTCAATTCTTTCAAAAAATCAAAAGAGGGCTTTCCCCTCTTTTTCAGGTTGTATTCCTTAAAATGATCAAATTTTACTACTTCTCCAATATTCGAAGTCTCCTCCAGTGAGGGTCTGTTAAAGGCCAGTTTCTTAGCCTCTTCATAGGTTTTGAATGCCTCATCATCCTTTCTGGTGTCATACTTTTCTACCTCAAATTCCTGCGCCTCTTCGGGAAGGTCATCATCGTAGTCAACAAAATCATACTTCTTCTCCTCCGGAGCCTTGGCAACCGGCCTGGATACAGCCTTTTCTCCCTGTATCTCTCTTAGTAAATCTTCAAAAGTAATTGCCTTAGGTTGTCTCGACTCCGTTGTTGGAGGTGAATATGGCTTGTCATCATCAGATACAGGTGGCTGTTCAGGCTTCTTTTTGTTTGCCCTTGCAATAAGCGTGATTACGATCACTATGAGCCATATCCAGAACTGAATATCCATAAGGTCAAAGATACCTATTTATCCCAATTTCTTAATTTTTTGAAGATTAATGGTATGGAAAAATTGTGGATGAAATTAAAGAAGCCAGATTTCTCAAATGGCAAATCAAAGTTATCTTTGCCCTCTTTCTAAGAAGACAACCACTTTTCAATAGACACAAATGCAGTTAGCGAAGCTGGAGATTAAGGGATTTAAGAGTTTTGCCGATAAGGTAGTAATCAATTTTGATGAAGGTATCACTGGCATCGTAGGACCAAACGGCTGCGGAAAATCTAATGTAGTAGATGCTATACGCTGGGTTTTAGGTGAGCAAAAAACAAGTACCCTGAGATCTGAAAAGATGGAAAACATCATTTTCAATGGTACCAACCAGCGTTCACCACTTCAGATGGCAGAAGTTTCACTCACCATCAACAATACAAAAAATATTCTCCCCACTGAATATTCACAGGTTACAATCACGAGAAGGCTCTATCGCTCAGGCGAAAGTGAATACCTACTAAATAACGTAACCTGCAGACTTAAAGACATTACAAATTTATTCCTCGACACAGGTGTAGCTTCCAATAGCTACGCAATCATCGAGTTGGGTATGGTAGATGACCTGCTTAACGATAGAGACAACTCAAGAAGAATGCTTTTTGAAGAAGCCGCTGGCATCTCCAAGTTTAAGAAGAGAAAAAAAGAGACTTTAAGAAAACTTGAAGATACGGATGCCGATCTGGAGCGTGTGGAAGATTTGCTTTTCGAGATTGAGAAGAATATGAAAAGCCTGGAGAAGCAGGCGAAGCAAACTGAAACTTACTACAGGATAAAGGAAGAATACAAAGAGAAAAGCATTCTGCTGGCCAAAGTGGTTGTTAAAAAACAAAAAGAAAAGTTTGACACGATCAACAAACAGGTGGCCGATGAAAATGATCGCAAAACTAAACTGGCCGCAGATATCGCTGAGAAAGAAGCGCTCATTGAAAAACTAAAAGCAGAGCTGATCATCAAAGAAAGCACACTTTCTAGTCGACAAAAAGCCATCAATGAATATGTGGGCAAGATCAGGCACTATGAAAGTGAGAAGCAAATCAAAAATGAGAGGCTTCGCTTTCTGAACGACCGGGTATCAAGCCTGAAAGACCAGATAGAGCAGGATCGAAAGAGTAATGAAAGAGCACGGTTCAGTATTCAAAGCCTTGAAGCCGAAAAGGAATCTGCATTAGCACTACTTACGGAAATCTCAGCCAAGGTGGATACACTGAAAGCTGAGTATGAGGCCCAAAAAGCAGCGACCTATACACTTCAGGGTGAAGCGGACGCCTTAAGAAAAGAACACAGAGCGAAACAAGACGAATCCTATCAGCTAAACAAGGCGTTGGAGATTCGCGATATTCAGGTGTCTTCCTTCAGGCAGGAAATGGAGCGCACAGCTACCGACACCAACCAGCAAAGCGCCAGTGTGGCTGACTTCGAAAAAAAGTTGGTGATCCTACAAGATGAGATTTCCGAAAAGAACAATTACCTCGGGAAACTTAAATCAGATGAATCAGAAGTTATCCAGAGAGCATCCTCACTGGAGAAAACAATTGAAATGATTCGTGAGGAAATGACTGAGGTGGGTAGAAAACTTGACGCACGGCAAAACGAATATCAGCTTACCAAATCACTCGTTGAAAATCTTGAGGGATTTCCTGAAGCCATTAAATTTCTTAAAAGGAATGTAGGTTGGACTAAAAATGTTCCACTCCTCTCTGATATTATTTCCACATCAGAGGAATATCGCGTAGCCATCGAAAATTTTCTTGAACCCTACCTCAACTACTACATTGTAGAACACGAAGCAGAAGCGTATCAGGCAATTAATATATTGAGTGACGCCAGCAAGGGTAAAGCCAATTTTTTTATCCTGGATGCTTTTGAGAAATTTGTTCCTTCTGATATCCAAATGTATTCCGATGCCTTCCCGGCAACACAGATAATCGAGTTTGATCCGAAGTATGGAAAATTGATGGCTTACATACTGGATAAAGTGTATGTGCACGATGGCGATGTGAAGACCATTGCAGCAGAAGATGGCAACACATTTATTACCCGAAATGGAAAGGTTACCAAAAGACGTTTCAGTTTATCGGGTGGATCGGTTGGCCTCTTTGAAGGTAAAAAAATCGGGCGAGCTAAAAACCTGGAGAAACTTGACAAAGAGATCAAAGACCTTACCCGTAAGGTAGAGGAAATACGTCAGGGCTTGCTGGACAAGCAGCGTGAGTTGGAAAAACTACGCAACAACACCTTGAAGCAACAAATCGAGGAAGCACAAGCTGCAATCAGAATGGTCAATGATGAGTTCATCTCCGTTCGTACGAAAAAAGAGCAGTTCTCGAATATGCTGAATACGGCTGACCTGCGCAGAGAAGATATTCAGGAGAAGATTCAGAACCTGATAAGGGAACTGGAGGAAACGAAACCACAGGCGGAGCAGGCGCTGCAGGCTGTTCACCAACAGGAAGAGAAACTTAAGCTCATCACTGATGACCTCAATGCTCAAAATGAAATACTGAGTCAGAAGTCAACTGCTTTCAACGAACAAAATATCTTCTTTCACCAGCAGGAAAACAGAGTTAAAAGCCTGGAGCAGGAAGTGCGCTTCAAGCAGGAGTCGATGGAGCAAAGCACCCAACGCATTGAGGCCAACCAGCAGGAACTTAGAGTCAATGAAGAAGAAATAAGGACGATCATCGAAAACACGCAAAGCAACGATGAAGAACTCATTGCCATGTATGCTCAAAAGGATGACATGGAAAAAGGGTTGGGTGAGGCTGAGAAAGATTACTATGCTTCCAGAGGAGAAATAGACCAGATTGAGAAAGACCTGCGTGAGGTACAACACCAAAGGCAGAATATTGATACCATTCTCATGCAATTGCAGAATGAGCTCAGTGAAAGTAAACTAGAACTTAATTCAGTAAAGGAAAGACTATCGGTAGAGTTCAAAGTGGAGCTGGATGAAGTACTCGCTACTGCCGCAATACCTGAGGAGGAAGAAAAGCAACCCGACGAAGATAAACTGCGCAATGAGGTGACTAAAATTCGGGATAAGATGGAGAACATTGGCCCCATCAACCCGATGGCCATGGAAGCCTATCATGAGATCAAGGAAAGAAACGATTTTATAATTGCACAGAAAGAAGATTTGCTGAAAGCCAAGGAGTCCCTCTTTAGCACCATCAGTGAAATCGAAGAAGTGGCCAGCAAAACATTCATGGAAGCCTTCCAGAAAATCAAAGAGCACTTTGTGGAAGTATTCCGATCCCTGTTTAGCGAAGGCGATGACTGCGATCTTAAACTTGTTGATCCTACCAAACCACTTGAATCCGACATTGATATCATCGCTAAACCAAAGGGAAAGCGGCCGTTAACTATTAACCAACTCTCAGGAGGAGAAAAAACCCTCACAGCCACTGCCCTGCTATTCTCTATGTACCTGTTGAAGCCGGCACCGTTCTGTATTTTTGATGAGGTGGATGCTCCGCTGGATGATGCCAACATTGATAAATTCAATAACATCATACGCAACTTCAGCAAAGACAGTCAGTTCGTGATTGTGACACACAATAAGCGAACGATGACCAGCACAGATGTGATCTACGGAATTACGATGGTTGAAAAAGGTATTTCACGCGTAGTGCCTGTGGATTTGAGGGAGTTGGCGTAAGCCATTATCATCCAAGCTCTCCCAATTAATCCTCGTCCTCGTTTGCAACGAGGACGGACGAGAAATGCGTTTGTAACGCATAACCTACACAAAATCATTGTTCTCTCAATCACCTTAACACGAACGGAGGCCTTATTTATTTTGAATATCGCTAGGCAGGGTCATCAACGCCGACATCAGATCAACACCATACCATAAGTTTCCAATCCTCACATTTTCATTCTCCGCGTGCTGGTTGTTGTCATGGTTAACCATGTTAACAGAAATAGCTGGTGTTTTCAACACGTCATAGATAGCATTGTTTACCCTATTACTGCCCCCTGAACTCGGAAGGAACACAGCCTTGTCACCCGTGAATGATTTAACTCCATTGATTACGCTCATGATTTCAGGTTGATCCATATTAACCTTAATTGCAGGAAATCCATCTTTATCCCGAACGATTCTGATAATGCGCGCATATTTCATTCTGGTTTCATGATCTGGATCCTCTCTTACAATATACCACCCTTCTTTACGGATATGAGCCTCGACCAAATCCATCATCCTGGCAGGATCGTTGCCTTTCACCAACCGCATGCTTAGCTCCGCCAGGGCAAAACTTGGAATGACGTTGGAAGCCTTATCCTCCACCGAACCACTTGCCAGGCCATTAATTGTTAATGAAGGAAGAAGCATTCTCTCATTCAAAGATCCCTTTCCCTCTGTTCGTGCAAGGCCCAACTCATCTTTCATTTGTGCATCAATGTTGGGTGCATTCATTACCTGCTTCCTTTCAAAATCCGATATGGGCTCTACACTATCATAGTACCCTTCGATGATTACATTGCCCTCCTTATCGGTCATGGAAGCCAATAGGTGTGCCAGCATCTGGCCAGGCACCGGGGCCCAGTTACCATAATGACCACTGTGTAGCGGTCTTGAGGGACCATATACTTTCAATTGCATGCTGGTAATTCCCCTGCCGCCAAACTTGAAAGAGGGGTCCCCGGTCTGGTAGACAGCACCGTCAACCAAAAGCCACACGGAAATGTCTTTAAATAGATCTCCATGCTTCTTCATGTACGTTTCGATATGCGGTGAACTGGATTCTTCTTCGCCATCGAAAAATAACTTGATGTTAGAGGTAATTCCGATTTTTGATGCCTTTAAAGCATCCACTGCTGCTGCCATAGCAATGATGGGTGCCTTGTCATCGCTAGCTGATCGGGCATACATTCTCCACTCTTCATTTATAGGCTCTCCTGTCTTAGGCATCGGTATTGATTTACCACCGTTATACATGGCCTTATCAAAAAGTTCAGGGTTGAAGGCATCTATTTTCCACAAGGCAGGATCCACCGGTTGACCATCGTAATGCGCATAAAAGCAAAGTGTTCGTGTTGCACCTTTTACCAAGTACTCACCATAAACCACAGGTGGGGCCCCTGGCTTCTGAAGCAGCTGCATGACGAATCCCCGTTCACTGAACATTTTCTTAATCTTTTCTGCATTGCGTTGAATGTTAGGCAAGTCTGAAGCATGATTAGGAATGGATAATAAATCTCTAAATTCTGCAAGAATATTCGGTCCCTCCTTTTTGATCCATTCCCGGCTTGCTTTTACCGAAGGCTGCGCAATTATGATTGATGGAAAAATTAAAACTAAGATGAGTATTCTCATGACTGTGGTATTTTAAGTAGTAAAAGGTAATTAAAACCGAGGACTCATCAACTGATATCAATGATTGCGGGGCTTGTTTTATACAGGTGGTAATCTACCTAGTGATTTGCAGCAACCACCGCCACTGCTTCCAGTTCTACGAGATATTGATCTCTAAAAAGTGAATACACCCCTACGAGCGTATTGGCAGGTGGATTGTCAAAGGAAAGTATCTCCCCTCTCACCTTTCGGAAAACTTCAAGATCACTTTCTTTATGCCTTACAATATAAGTCGTCATTTTCACGATATCGGAAAGTTTTGCACCGGCATCTGCAAGTTGCTTTTCCAGATTGGCAAAAGCTGATCGAAGTTGCGCTTCCAGGTCTTTGCCCTCTCCTACTTGGCCGGCTACGTGGATAGTCTTTACACCATTCGCAATAGTCACCACTACATTGGTGTAGCCTAGTCCTTCGTTTATAAATTGCTTTTCAATGTCCTGTGCCTTAACAGCATTTATCCATATTAAAATGAAAAGAACAAGTATTAAGTTTTTCATAAAGATGTTAATTGTATGGCTGCTATAAATTTAGTGAATATCCATCTTAGAATGACAATTCAATTAATTCCTAACCCTGCGTAATTAATCTCATAGCTGCATAAGTACATATTTCAATTGCTGGTATTGCCCACGATTGTGGATTTAATACACTCTCCTCTTTCAACTCAGCGTTCAAGAAATACGCAGGCTCTACCCCTTCCGATTTCAGAAAGAAGATTTTGGTCTAGTCATTGAATAGTTACCTTTAAAAGCTATTTTCTGCTTACCAAAGATAACGATGAATTCATTCTAATTTATTAACTGCCAATGCGCTAGAATATGAGTTCTCCGCATTGTAATTGCAGTCGCACAAAAAATCATCAGGGGCGGGCTGCGCCCACCCCTGATGATTTTCACAGTCTACAAACTTTCTAAAGAAATCAAAATAAATTCAGCCGTGCGACAGCGAATACATTTGATCAATGACATTTCTAAAATCTGCAAGGTTTTCGAAAATAACTTTCTCCTTGCCAGATTCACCTTAATCTTATTGATTTTTATCAGTAATCCTGTTTAATGTATTAAGGGACTATTCAAATACAGATGTAATATCCTCACCTATTTTTTTGGGACGTTTGGTAGTAGCATCCAGCAGGCACCACAAAGTTTTGGAATTAATCAAAACCTTTCCCGTATTTTTATTCTTGATCTCAACATGTCTCTCTGACTTAACACCTTCTGACCATGCCACCCATGTCTGCACCACTAATACATCTCCCGATACCGCCTGACTCCTGTAATCAACTTCATGTCTGAGTACCATCCAGATACATTTTTGCTGTACTTCTCTGGAAGCAATAGTTTCCCAGTGTGCCTTCGCTACATCTTGTATCCAGTGTACGTACACCACATTATTAACGTGATTCAGTTCATCAAGATCATTTGATGAAACAGTAATCTCCTGTTGAAAGTATTTAGGCACGTTATAGTTTTAAAAGTCATTTTAATACTCCATCTCCGCTATCCATTTACGTATCAGGTCGACCCCCTCCTGATGCACGAGCTTTTTTCCCAACTCCGGCATCATCAAACCCGGGTCACTTTGTTTTTTTATCGAGTTTACGCCAGGTCTTTCCTTTTTCATTGACAAGAGTTTCCTATTCCACTTGCTTGCTCCAGTCTTTAAGCTCTTCTGCACTGATTCCTTTGCTCTTGTAATCGTGGAAATCAAATTCTACGTTCCTTTTTAATTAGCCACTCCAACGGGGCTTTCACTGTATTGCAATTCTTAATACCGTAAACGATCATAGGTTTTCCATTTATTAATATTAACTACTTACTACTGCGTTATCGGTTTTTTACACCTAATGTAATACCAATGTCTTTTAACTACACCACTAAAAAGCTTCTCTTGTCTCAAATACCTTTCTTGCTCTTGAAATAAGCAGCTCAGACTCCATAAAATCTAACGTTTGATGGGCATCACTAAATGCTTTCTCTGGTTGCTGATGAGTTTCATAGATAATCCCATCGGCACCAGCCATAATACTTGCCAATGCTACAGGCTCAACAAACTCACGTAATCCAACTCCGTGTGACGGATCTGCCACTACCGGAAGATGAGATTTCTCTTTCAAAATAGGAATAGCATTTATGTCCATCGTATTTCGGCTTGCCCGTTCGTAAGTACGTATTCCCCTTTCACAAAGAATCAGGTTTTCATTGCCTCCACTAAAGACATACTCTGCTGAAGACAGCAACTCTTCCAGCGTTCCTGATATCCCTCTCTTGATCATAACAGGTTTGTCAATCTTACCTAAAGCATCCAGTAGATTAAAATTTTGTGTATTCCTCGCACCTACCTGAAACACATCTACATAATCATACATCGCTGCAATTTCACTCACCTGCATCACTTCACTGACAATTTTTATCCCGGCCACACGTGCCAGTTCATGCCAAAGCTTAAGTCCGTCTACACCCAAACCTCTGAAGGCATAAGGAGAACTTCGCGGCTTAAACACTCCACCACGCATTATCCTGATACCATTTTTTTTGAGGTGATCGATAGTGATTTTAATTTGTTCTTCGGACTCAATAGAACAAGGCCCGGCCATTATGGCTAATTCTCCGTTGCCAAAATTTACGTCATCACCCAAATCAATGACAGTTCGGTTGACTTTCCATTTGCGCGAAACCAATTTGTAATCGTCTGAAACACGGTGGATATCTTTAACACCGGGCAAACCTCCAATCCGGCGGATATCAAATTCTTTTTTACCAATCCCTACGAGATATTCGCCTTTCCGTGTTTTTACTGAAGTTGTCTTGTACCCTATTCCCTGAACCGCTTCAAGGATGCCCTGTGTTTGTTCTTCGGAGATACCCCCTGAAAGTTGAATAATCATATCGACTTTATACTTTTAATGAACTTTGGAATATCATTTTCAAAACTCTCGCTATTTTCTAACATGGAGATAAATGCACTGCCCACTATTGCTCCGGCAGAATATTTGCATGCCATGGCAAATGTTTCAGCGCTTGAAATTCCAAAACCAATAAGGAAGGGATTTTTTAAATTCATCTGCTGTAAATGCTGAAAGTAATTGTGTTGTAAATCCGTGAAATCACTTTTTGCACCGGTCGTACTGGAAGCAGAGACCGCATAAATAAAACCTTCAGAAACTTCATCAATTTTCCTGATCCTTTCATCCGAAGTAGTGGGCGATACCAGAAAAATATTATTTAGTCCATATTTTATAAAATCTGTTCGATAGGTGTCAAGATATTCGGCTAGCGGCAAGTCCGGAATAATAAAACCATCTGCCCCTGCATTTGAAGCGTTTTCACAAAATGAACGGACACCAAACTGCAGGACTGGATTAAAATATCCCATCAATATAATGGGCTTTTCAGTTTGCGACCGCAGCTCTCGTACCTGATCTAAAAGCAGCTTCAAATTCATCCCATTGTCCAAAGCCGCTTTATTGCTGGCTTGGATAACCGGCCCATCTGCCACCGGATCAGAAAACGGAATGCCAATCTCAATAATATCTGCCCCACTATCGGATAGTAATTTTCCTATCCTCACCGTATCATCAATTTCAGGAAAGCCTGCTGTATAATATACCGAAAGCAAGTTGCCCTTACTGCTTCTAAACAAATTCTCAATCCTGCTATCCTTAGTAGCTACCTTCATATCAATTCGTAAACGTTTAATCTAATGTGTTCCATAATTTTTCTCTCCCGCATTAATAGCTACATCCATTACATTTTGACGGGGAGGTAAAGGACAGGTAGCAAATTCAGTAAAAGCACAGGGAGGGTTGTAAGACTTATTGAAATCAATAATCACTTTTCCGCTTTCATCCGGAGGCGAGATATACATATACCTGCCGGAAGGATAAGTTTCCTTCTCGTTTGTCTTGTCACCAAAAATGATAAAATAATCTTCGCCCCCTTCATCAATGGCATCTAACCTGAATTCCTTTCCATCAATATCAAATACCAACACACCCGGACACGCCTGGGGATAAGTCTGACCTAAAATATTGGTAATATCGATGGTGCGGTTATCATCATACTTTTCAAACCTGCCTTCTATTCTCCAGCGCATATCAACTTCATATCGATCCACACCCTCAAAATTCTTCACCGCCTCGTGGTCAAGATCACGTAGTCGAACTCCCAACTTGCCGGAACGGTCTATTACACTCCATTTCAAAGAACCATGGGTTAATAAAGGTTGTCTTTCAAATGCCGGATCAAATACGATAATTTCATTCACAGCAATCGTATCCTGATATATTTCTACGCCTGCATTCACCTGCATCACCACTTTTCCTTGCTGGAATGAAAAGACACCTGCATTGGATGCAATTTTTCCTTCCGGAAATACAAGGTCATTGGTAGGTGCACTGCCAAAAGTGTTAAATCCTTCATTCAACCAAAATAAACCCGCCAGGTTGAGCCAACCGCTGTCTCCTTTCAAATCCTGAGCAACACGATTGGCATGCCACTCTTCAATCTCTTTTTTGTACTCCCCAATATCAATAGAATTTTCTTTTTTGGATGTACACCCCGCAACAAGTAGGGCTATTAATAAAAGTGATAGATTTTTTTTCATATCTCCATTTGTAAATATTTTTTTAAAATCACAATAAATATTAAACCTTCTGCCAAAGGCATAACTACAAAAGCTATTACGCTGAGTAGGCAAGAGGGAGTTTCACCCTCAAGCCTCTCACAGAACCGTACGT
>CAYTBO010000077.1:14316-15631 GCA_964436055.1 uncultured Ohtaekwangia sp. | reverse complement strand
ATTTATTTCTGAGAATTCTCCCTCACTGGTCGGAGGCCAATAGGATAGACAATAGACAGGGTCACTCGGCACAGCCGAGCGACTGAAAGGGGGTAGACAATAGACAGGGTGAGTAAGCCGCAGAGTCCCCGCAAAGGGCGGGAGACTCTGCGGAGAAATAAGGGCGGGAGACTCTGCGGAGAAATAAAACTGAAAAATGCCGACCAGATCAGGGCCAGTGTGATTGTAAAGTGGTTGAAGCAGTACAACCTGCGGGAAGTGCAATACCTGGCCGGACACCGGTATATCAGCAGCACGGAAGCATATCGGCAAAGTGAGATGCAAGAACTAACTGAGGAAGTGAACAAATATCATCCGCTGGGATAAAAAAAGTTAGAGTGAGAAGGACAAAAACCTTTATTATTGTGTTATGCCTACAGTTCTGCAAGCAAAAGGGTATAAGTTCAAGTTCTATAGCAATGAGAACAATGAGTTTGCCCACATTCACGTGACAAAAGGAAGTGGAAATGCAAAAATCTGGTTGCGACCGGATATATCGGAAGAATATAGTTATAACTTTACAGTTAGAGAAAGAAGAGACATTAGGGAGTTAGTTGAACAGAATTATGAAACCTTAATCAAAAAGTGGGATGAGTACTTTGCGTAAAAGAGGTTCAGTGAATTTAATAAGGAATAAGAGAGCTTCTGATCCTTTTGATCAATTGATTTTTGAAAAGGGTTTGAGGATACGTCATGTCCTTTTAGATCAGGACATCGATTTGCTTGTGCTAGTATTGAACAGCGGCATTATTATAAAATCAAAACTATCAGACTTTCCAAAGCTTAAAAAAGCAAGCCTAAAGAAGTTGAATAATTGGGAATTAACAAGTGATGGTGTGGCTATTGAATGGCCTGATCTTGATGAAGATTTATCTTTGAAAGGTTTTATAAAGAGCACTTACATGAACCGGGCTCTTCGTACTTTAAAGGGCAACCAAGAAAATATTCTCGTATAGTTCACCCGCTTGGCCACGCCCCACACTGGTCGTAGCGTCCCCCTTACTGGTCTTAGCGTCCCGCTAAGACCTACTGTAGTACAAAATTCCCTTCTCCGCAGAGTCTCCCGCGAGAGGGGAGAAGGGGCGGCCGAGGACTCTGGCGGTAAAAGAAATGATCTGCAAAGAGAGGCTGCCGACTCTGCGACAATCTACAATTTAAGTCTGCGGGTTCTTGCTGGTCCACAAATAATTGATATTTTCATGGTGTCATGCACTATATTATTCAAGTGGGGAACAAGGAGTTTATCAGATAACTAGCTATGCTGAATTAGAAGATG
>CAYTBO010000077.1:0-14216 GCA_964436055.1 uncultured Ohtaekwangia sp. | reverse complement strand
GGAAGGTTGGATAAACGAGAGTAAGCCGCAGAGTCCCCGCAAAGGGCGGGAGACTCTGCGGAGAAATACTCAAGTGGGGAACAAGGAGTTTATCAGATAACTAGCTATGCTGAATTAGAAGATGTTGATTTGACGGGAAGGTTGGATAAACGAGAGTAAGCCGCAGAGTCCCCGCAAAGGGCGGGAGACTATGCGGAGAAATAAAGATTGTAACAAGATTCTTTGCCTTTGACCCTAAGGCCGGAGTGCGCCATTGATTTCAAACCGATTGATTAAATGATTAATAATTAACTAAAGTACTTTAATGTTAATTAGTACGAAATCGGGCATATTTACTTAAAGACTTTAATGATAATTGTACTAAAAGACTTTAACACACCTCTACATACAGAAATAACTTAATAATCGGATTGCTGAAAAACTAATTGCTCTTGATCACATAGCTCAAGCCAATTCTGATTCCAAACTCGGTGGAATCTAAATAAAAGTCTCCCATACCTTCCAGCCTCAGGTATTGCGTAAGTGGTTTGGCATATCCGGCACCTATAGCCGCTTCGTTGGCGCCAATCAATCCTCTAAACCGTACAAACCAATTATCATTGGCATACCATCGTGCCCCCATGGTGAATGAGTTTCTTCTTTCTGTCCAGATTTCTGCACCTATACCCACAGCAAAATGACGCACTACAAAATAATTGCCCTCGAAACCAACCTGCGCTTTTTCGAATACCCCCGGATTATCGGTCTTAATAATATCAAGGCCACCTCCAATCAATATATCATGGGTACTTTGTGCATAGACAAACAGTGAAATGCTAATAAGAACTACACTAAGAATTACTTTTTTCATTTATCAAGAATATGTATGTGAAAAATTAGTTTTTCTCTTCAATTGCCTTTTGTAGAGCCAGGTATTCATCCCGCAAACGGGCAGCCTCAATGAATTCAAGTTCTTTCGCAGCTTTTTCCATAGCCTTACGTGTTCTTTCTGCCATTTTCTGAAGTTCTTCTTTGCTCAAATAACTGATTACAGGATCTGCCGCAAGAGATTTTTCTTCGGATTCAATATAATAACGTTTCGTGGATTTTTTTGAATCTGCTACTTTGGTCTGTCCCAAAATAGATTCTTTCGATCTGATTATAGTTTTTGGTGTAATTCCATGCTCAAGATTATAATCGATTTGCTTTTTTCTTCTTCGGTAAGTCTCATCGATAGCGAGTCGCATCGACTCCGTAGTTTTATCTGCATACATGATTACCTTTCCATTTTCGTTGCGAGCAGCACGGCCAATAGTTTGTACTAGCGACCGCTGATTTCTCAGAAAACCTTCTTTATCGGCATCAAGAATTGCAACCAAAGAAACTTCAGGAAGATCAAGTCCTTCCCGCAACAAATTAACCCCAACAAGGACATCAAAAATACCCAATCGCAATTCACGTAAAATCTCTACCCGATCCAGAGTCTGAACTTCGGAATGGATATACCGACATTTAACGTTGGCACGCTCGAGGAATTTCGTAAGCTCTTCTGCCATTCGTTTGGTAAGTGTAGTTACCAATACACGTTCTTTCTTTTTTACACGTTCATCAATTTCCTCCAGCAAATCATCAATCTGATTGCGGCTTGGTCTTACGTCAATTTCTGGGTCAAGCAGCCCGGTTGGTCTTATCAACTGTTCAATGACCACGCCCTCTGATTTTCGCAGTTCATACTCGGCAGGTGTGGCGCTTACATAAATGATCTGCCCCAGTATACCTTCGAATTCATTAAAAGTTAATGGACGGTTATCCATTGCTGAGGGTAATCTGAATCCATAGTCTACTAGGTTTACCTTCCGTGACCGATCTCCACCCCACATTGCTCTTACCTGAGGTATCGTTACATGACTTTCGTCAATTACCATTAGAAAGTCGTCCGGAAAATAATCGATGAGACAGAACGGTCGGGCGCCAGCTTTTCTTCTGTCAAAATACCTGGAATAATTTTCTATGCCACTGCAGTATCCGAGTTCTCTCATCATTTCGATGTCAAACTCAGTTCTTTCCTTCAATCGTTTGGCCTCCAGATGTCTTTTCTCTGATTCAAACATCTGAACCTGCAATACCATATCATCCTGGATTTCACGTATGGCCTGATGCAAAGAGTCTTTTCCCGTAATAAATAAATTAGCCGGAAAAATCACAGCTATTTTCTCATCAGAAATTTTCTTTCCTGTTAGCGGATCGATAAGCTGGATGCCTTCGATTTCGTCACCAAAAAAATAAATCCGAACGGCATAGTCTGCATAAGCAAGAAAAACATCAACCGTATCTCCCTTTACACGAAATGTGCCCCTCTTAAATTCTGCTTCCGTGCGGCTATACAAAATATCGACTAAGCCAAACAAAAATTGATTTCTGGGAATAGATTCGCCAACAGTGAGCTGAATTCGGTTTTTTCCAAATTCATCCGGATTGCCAATGCCATATATACAAGACACAGATGCCACTACGATTACATCTCTTCTGCCTGACAATAGAGAAGATGTGGCACTGAGTCGTAATTTCTCTATTTCTTCATTAATGGATAAGTCTTTCTCTATATAAAGATTAGAACTTGGTATAAAGGCTTCCGGCTGATAGTAATCATAATACGATATGAAATATTCAACTGCATTCTCCGGAAAGAATTGTTTGAACTCTCCATACAATTGTGCCGCAAGTGTTTTGTTGTGACTTAACACCAGGGTTGGCTTATTGACCTGAGCCATCAAATTGGCGATGGTAAAGGTTTTGCCAGAGCCTGTTACACCCAATAAAGTTTGATGTTGCTCACCGGCTAAAACTCCCGAGGTTAATTGTTTTATTGCAGTGGGCTGGTCTCCGGTTGGCTCATACTCACTATTCAGAATAAAATCCATCCTACTATATGTTGATCATAATCGACTCTAATTATTCCATATTTCCCAGGCTTTTTCGGCCTGAATGTGCAGCATTTCCAATCCGTTCTTAATTGTTGCACCGCGCATTTCAGCTTTTTGCAAAAATTGAGTCCGGGCAGGATTATAAATTAAGTCGTAAACGAAATGATTAGGAGTAAGTTGTTCGTATTTGATTGCTGGATAATCTGAGGTTTTGGGCGACATACCCAATGGGGTTGTATTAATCACTAGATTGCATTCTGTGATCTCGTTGCTGTTTTTTAATTCTTCATAATCAAAATCAGCTTTAGTTTTTTCTCTAGATGCCAGTTTGAATTTAATGTTGAGTTCTCGTAGAGCTTGCCGTACTGCTTTGGAAGATCCGCCAGTACCCAAAAGAATGGCCGAAGATCCCTCCGGATTGGGAAACCATTTACTCAACGTTTCTTTAAAGGCGATACTATCGGTATTGTAACCTAATAGCTGGCCATCTTTGATTTTAATTACATTCACAGCCCCAATTTTTTTAGCTGCTTCATCTATGTCGTTGAGAAATGGAATGATTTGTTCCTTGTAAGGAATGGTCACATTCAATCCGCACATTTCCGGATTTTCTTCTATCAATTGCCTGATGTCATCAATCTTCTTCAACTCGTAAAGATCATAGTGGTAATCACGCAAACCTTCCCGGAAGAACTTTTCATCAAAATAGTTTTTGGAAAAAGAATGACTTACGGTAAGACCTATTAATCCAAATTTCTTTTCCATAATTACGATTTTGTTTTCAACGAGTGAGCGACCTTCTCAATCACTATCACAATCAAAATGCCCGAGGCTGTAAACAGGAGAGCAAGAAATAGTTGTGGATCATTTCCAGTTTTATCCAAGTAATGCCAGGGCCAAATGCTTTGATCCATGGCCGGTACCTGCATTCCTTCATGATTTATTCGAAATGAAATCACTTCTTTCCAAGGCCATACTTTGTTAAGTGAACCTAACATAAATCCGGCGAGTAAAGCTAAAGTAGTAAATCGATAAAACTTTAGAATCCAGCTTAAAAATCTCGAAAAACTAAGCAGTCCAGCAACACAGCCTACTACAAAAACAATGATTACGGGCACATTTAGTTCCACTAAGGACTTAATCATGAATTCGTATTTGCCCAGCAAAAGCAAGATGAATGCACCGGATATGCCCGGAAGGATCATTGCGCAAATCGCCAACACGCCACAAAGGAA
The DNA here is from genome assembly GCA_964436055.1 of uncultured Ohtaekwangia sp. Taxonomy (GTDB): domain Bacteria; phylum Bacteroidota; class Bacteroidia; order Cytophagales; family Cyclobacteriaceae; genus ELB16-189. The sequence continues at coordinate 10,078 of CAYTBO010000077.1, read as the reverse complement.
AATAAAAAAAAGATTGGAGGGAGTTTGTGCGGGTGATATGATGGTAATCCAATAGGCTATCGCTATTCCGGATAAGACGGCCAGAAAAACCACAAACGACCACTGTTTAATTTCTTTTAGAATAAGAGGGGAAGAAACAAGGATCAATCCAAAAAAGAAAGACCAGACTGGGATTGGATAAGTAACCAACAACTGATTCATCAGCTTAGCCAATGAAAGCAAGCTGGTCAATAGTCCACCCAACACGGCCAGCAGAAATGATCCGTTGATTTTGTGCCAGAATGCTTTTAGCTCAAGTCGCTTGATCAGCAATAATGCTTCACCGTCAAAACTTTTGATCGCATTCAGCAGTTCTTCATAAATTCCCGTAATAAACGCAATGGTTCCTCCGGATACACCGGGAATTACATCCGCGCCTCCCATTCCTATTCCTTTCAAATAAAGGAACAAATAGTCTTTGAGTCGTCTCAATGAAAATTAGTCTGCGTAAAATGGCGGAGCATTGTTGCTCCTCTTTTGCTCTAACCCTAAAAAATGCAGGAAAGTATCGCCCCGGAGTCCCAATCGTATAGTCTCTAAAGGAATTACTTCATTAGGGGCAATATTGCCCAGGTTCACATTGGCTCCCAGGAGCTTAATAAACCAGACTTGTTGCGCTTTTTGAGGTGCTTCCCAAATGATTTTCTCGAAAGGAATTTTGGTGAGAATCTCCTGAACCAAGCCAGAACGAACTTCACCAGTAGGGCGAAACAAACCTACATTACCACTCTCACGGGCCTCTCCAATTACTTTCCAGGCTCCGGCATCAAGTTCTTTTTGCATCAGTTCTATCCACTGATAGGGTGGTATTATTTTTTCAGCATCCTTCGATCCGACTTCGGATAGTACGGTCACCTGCTCGGATAGCTTTGAGATATAATCAAGTTTTTTATCGTGATCCAGATCAATGGATCCGTCAGAAACCTCCGCAAACGACATATCGTATTTGTCAAGTATTTTACGATAGTCGTCAAACTGGTCGCGGATGATGAACGCTTCAAAAAGTGTGCCTCCAAAATAGCATGGTATTCCGGCCTCTTTATAAACTTTTAATTTTTCCTTTAATACCGGTGTCACATAGGAAGTACCCCAGCCAAGTTTAACAATGTCGATGTGATCAGCTGAAATGCTTACAAAGTCTTCTACTTCTCTTACGCTTAGGCCTTTGTCCATGGCCATAGTAAAACCTATTTGCCTGGGCTTGGTAGTCCGCTCAGGTAAATTTTTCAGTATGTAGTTCATCAGTGATTTTCTTTTCTAAATTGATCGATGATCTTAAAGAGTGCCTTTTGTGTTTCCGGTTTTGGAAAAAAATCAAAGAGCATCCGGTGACCTTCAAAGTCCAAAAGTAATGCATTTTCCAGATAATTAAATGCCTCTTTGAATTTGCCATCTTCTATTTGATAAATAGCAATTCTAAATAAAAAATCAGGTTCATTTGGAATCTCCGCCAGGCCTTGCTCCAGAATAGCTATTGCTTTTTTGTATTCACCTTGCTCGTAATAGATGAACGACCAATTTAGCCAAATCTCTTTATCACCGGGTCCACAGTGGCTTGCTTCTTCGTAAGCGCTGATGCTGGATATGGTATTACCAATCTTAAATTCAGCATGCGCTGCCGCTTTCCAATAATCAGGATTTTGGCTGTTTAGTTTAATAGCCTTATTAAAAAAATGAAGTGCCTGATACCATTTTTCTTGTTTTTCCAAACAGCTTCCCGCGCCAAACCAGGCTTCGTCATAAAAGGCATCCAGCTTGGCTGACTTTTGAAAATATTTCAACCCCAGGTCGTATTGCTCCAGATTTTCGTAAGCGGCACCCATCGAACAATATACTTCAGGACTTGGCCCTTCAATGTCGATGGTTTTTCTGAACGTATCTAAAGCTCGGGTGTACTGCTCCAGATTCAAATAGGTATTACCCATATTGAAGTAAGCGGATGCAAATGTTTCATCAATTGCTATGGCGAATTCATAGGCTTCGATCGCCTCGGTGTATCGTTCAAGTTTGTTGCAAACAATACCCAGGTTATACCACGCGGCAGCTGAATAGGGGTCTTCGTCAATAAATTGTTTGTAATAGGAAAGACTGCTTTCAAGTTGACCTACTACGTCCAGGCAAAAGGCAAGTTCATACAATGAGCCTTCATGACTGATGTTTGACTCCACAGATTTCTTATAGGCATTAATAGCTTCATTGTATTCTTCTATACTTTGATAAGAGAGTCCAATATTGTAATGAATTTCGTCAGCATCTTCCTCTGTGAAATTCAAAGCCTGTTCATAAATACCGATAGCCTCTTTGTGTTTTCCCTGAAGGGAGAGGATTGATCCCATGGAAAGATAAATCTCCAGGTCGGTGGGATGAAGGTTGCGTGCTCGCTCCAGCAATTCCAGCGCCTCGTCATACATTTCCAAATTTGAAAGTACTTGTGCTTTTACTGCAATTAATTCGGTGGAGAATGGGTATAATTCCATTGCCTGATTAACTGCAACCAGTGCCTTTTTAAATTTGGAATGGTCTATGTAATAATCAATGATTGTTTCGTACGAATTGATCTCGAAGAATTCGCTAGCGTTCTTTTTCAGACTCTCTTCAAAGCGCTTGATCAACTCTTCCTCTTCTTCGCGTTTCCTAAAGTCGTGAGCCATTCTCTAAATGGTTTTCCTAAAATAGGCAAAATATTTACTTCTATAAAATGATCAAGCACATATTTAGGAACAAAGGTAGCGCATTAAACAGAGGGTACAAACTTTGAAATTTCATTAGTTTATTGTACCCTTTTCAGGTAGTAGTCACAACACCATTGTATTGTTTCTTCCAACGGATGAAACTGCATTCCAAGCTCATTGATAGCCTTTTTGTTATCGTAAAAGAATTTTTCCTGTGCAGCCCTAACGGATTCTGCAGAAATTATTGGCTCGCTACCTGTAAGCTTGCTCCGGACGTATTCCAGTTTGGCAGCCACACCTGCAAGCACTCCAGGAGCTTCTATCCACGGTGCCTTTCTATTTAAATTACCAGCTATGGCTGTCAAGAAATCTTTTATAGCTGATGAGCCACCATTGGCAATTATGCGCTCGCCACCAGATTTTTGATTTAAAATCCGAAATACCATTTCAGCCACATCCCTTACATCTACATAATTAATCATACCCTTTGTATAAAATGGTCGCTGCTTCCAAATGTACTTGAACACTTGAGAACTGCTTCGATCCCAATTCGATTGGGCGAGGATCACCGATGGGTTGATGATATCTATTTGAAGTCCTTCTTCCTTCCCTCTGAATACTTCCAGTTCAGCCAGATATTTTGATTCAGCATAATCTGAATTCAGTTTACTCTCTACCCATTTGTGATCTTCATTGATGATGGTGGTGCCTTTCTGCCTGCCCAATGCGGCAACCGAACTTATGTGAAGAAGACGGGGAACACCGGCTTGCAGACAAGCATTTACCACATGTCGTGTACCTTCTACATTTATTCGATATAGGATTTCAGCATCAGCGGGGTTGAATGACACGAGGGCAGCGCTGTGGATCACGGCATCTGCTCCCTCAATTGCCCGCGGCAAGGAAATGGTATCGAGAATGTCTGAATCTTTCCAATCCATGGATAGCTGATTGTCTTGAAACCTGGTTGCGTTTCTCTTAATACCATAAAACGGAATACCGGCAACACGTAGTCTTTGTGCAATGAAATTTCCTAACAGGCCGCTTGCTCCGGTAATAGCTATCATTTGCCTGCCAATAAGGAATTATTAAGGAGAGGCAGATCAACGGCCTTCTTAAAATATTTACTTCGCATCGCTTCTTTCAGTTGGTCCAGTTGAAATTGATTGTGGCAGTCTGAACCCAGAAAATCAATCCATCCTTTTTCTATCAACTGAATAGCGAATTTCTGAATGGGTTTGGAGTAGGCGCCAACCATAGAGGTGATATTGAGTTGAAACAAGACGCCTCTGTTTCTCAAATCTTCAACTTTATTCATATCGCCAATCAGATACTGATATCGTTCCGGGTGAGCTAATACAAGCCGATAGCCCTGCGTAGTGGCCGAGAAGATAAACTCCTTAAGTTGAAATGGCTCTGTGAGAAAATTGGTTTCGAACAGCAGGCATTTGGCTCCAAAGGTTAGCAAGTCTTCATTTTGTGCGATCTTTTTTATAAGCTCCTCATCCAAATAATATTCTGCTGCGGCTTCGATTTCGATTTGAATGTTTTGTTCGGTGAGGTATCGCTGAAGCTCGATTAGTTTTTCCGTGATTTGCCGGGGCTCATTGCGATAGAAATCGCTCATGATGTGCGGGGTAGTAATTATTTTGGTATAGCCCAAGGCCATGAATTGGCGAATCAGGTTAGCGGATTCTTCCAAAGTAGTAACCCCATCGTCCAGGCCAGGTAAGAGATGCGAATGGATGTCCGTGAGCGGAGGTTTGAAATACTTTGTAGGTTTAGATCTGAAGAAGGAGAACACGTACGCTATATTTTCATCAGTTTTTGCAAGAAATTCTTTTTGTTTTTTTCCTCGTAATAGCCGTATCCATCGGCTTTGCCATTCACTGGAAGCGCATTTAAAACAACCGTTACGTTACTTAGTTTATTTATTTTAATCATCCTTGAAAGATTCTTGATAAAATCTTTTTTGGAGTAATTTGCTCTAAGTACATAAACGGAGACATCGGATTTTTTCATCACCATAACCCCATCCGTAACCAGGCCGACCGGCGGTGTATCCATTACGATAAAGTCGTATTGTGTTTTAAGCGAATTCAAAAGTTTCTCGAATGCACCATTTAGCAAGAGCTCAGATGGATTGGGCGGGTGCGGCCCCGATGGCAGGTAATCAAGTGATGCCAATGAAGTTTTCACCAGACACTCTTCCCATGTATGCTTTTCAATTAAAATGGTGCTTATCCCTTTGGTGTTATCCTTCACCTCAAATGGAAGATCAACTTTGACTTTGCGCATATCCAGGTCCAGGAGAACAACTTTCTTATTTGAAAGGGCAAGAACTCCGCTCAGGTTCATGGCCAAAAATGATTTGCCCTCGCCGGCAACGGTAGATGAAATACAAATTGACTTTCGCTCACTGGTGGGAGTAAAAAACTCAAGGCTGGTACGCAGGCTTCTAACGGCTTCGCTAGCCATTGACTTTGGATTGTTTTGAACGACCAACCCATTGCTTTTGGATTGACCAATAGCTGGAATGGATCCAAGTACAGGAATATGAATAGTTCGTTCAATTTCCTGAATGCTGATGATTTTGTTATTTAATAAATATAACAAACCAATAAGGAAAAAATTGATTACCAGACTACCTACCAACCCTATCCCCAAGATCGTTAGTTTTTGAGGTGCAATGGGTTTTGTCGGAAGTGTAGCTGATGATAGAATCTTGAAATCAGGTGTATTTCCTGCTTGCGCAATCTCAAACTGAGCCTTGGATTGCATCATAGAAAGATAGAACTCCTCGTACAGCTTATAATACCTTTGATTCTTGGAGTATTGCGTATTCTTATCGGGCATGCTGGCAAACTCTTTTTCCAGATTTTCTTTTTTGCGATTGATCTCCAATAAATTCTCAAGCCACGCTTTTTTCAGGGTAGCAAGCTGTTTAAATACCTGATCTTTTAGGGCGTTCACCTCATTTTCTTTTTGCTGAAAAGCGAAAGTATTTTCATTGTAGGACAGAGCAAGACGATTTCGCTCTCCAATCATCTTTTGCAAGGCCTCCAGGTTTGCATTGACATAAGCCGGTAAAAATTGCTTGTGGGTAATGGACAGTTCTGGGTCATTGGTTGATAATGCTTCTATCTGCTGATTTAAGTCACTGATTTTTTTGTTTAACTCAAATCGCTGCGAATCGAGTTTATTGATAAAGTAGATTGTCCTTTTCAGATCTTCATCCACATTGCTGCTTTTGTTGCGCAGGGTAAAGTTTTCAAAGTAGCTTTCGAAATTCTCCATCTTTGATTCAACCTGGGCAAGTTCATTGTTAAGCCATTCAATTTTTTGTTTGTTGGTTAGATTTTTTTGTTTATTGCTGTAATCGATATAGAGTGAATCTATTTTACTTACGATAGTGTATGCCTTGAGTGGGTTAAAATCTTTAAACGATATTTTTATAGTGTTGGCGTTGAAGTTCAGTGGTTCTACGGTAAGGTTGTTTGTGAGGTATCCCAACAATGCTTCCCGGCTATTTACTACAAAATAGTAATCGTCTGTTGCCTTAGGATCATACGAGTTCGTTGTTGTTAAGGTAAACGTAAATCCATTGAGATCAACTTCTTGCCCAAAAACGCTGGAAACCGGTGAACCATTCTCACCAAGCTTCACTTCAAAATTATTTTGGTTTGCCGTTAAGTCTATATAAATGGGGATGTCCTTAATTTGCTCCGGAAAATGAGCGGAGGTTACTTTTAAGGGAGAGTACTTATACTTTTCATCAACCAAGACTTTTCCAATGCTATAATAACTTACCTCGATATCCAGTGAGTCTATAACGTTGCTTAAAAATATTTTGGATTTTATTTGTTCAATCTCTCCGGAGATAATATTTAAGTTTTGATCTTCTACCAGTGTTTTAATCCCCAGCTCGGTAGCATCTTGTTTTACATCGAGTTTCATCTCTGATACAGACTCATAAACATCTTTAGTCCAGCGGATCACCAGATAAGCTATCAAATTTGTTATGAGAAAAATACCGAGAATCCAAATCCAGTTTTTCCGGACTACAACTTTTAACTTGTCGAAGTCTATTCCTTCTGTGTCCAGTGTATTCGATTGAGTATGATCTTGACTGTTCATTACCTAACACTTAAAATGATCACAACTAATGAAGCAAGACTCACCACCACACTCAATAATGTCCCGTAGTCCCTTGTAGCTTCGCTGACAGGCTTCCGCACGGGTTCTACATAAATGATATCACCCGGTTGTATGAGTATGTTACCTGACTGGTAACCTGCCAGGGTACTTAAATCGACAACAAAAACATCTTTTCCCCTAAGGATTCGAATATTCTGTGCTTTTGCATTATTATCTAGTCCCTCACCGAGTGCAAGTACTTCCGATAACCTCATACTTTGATTATTCATGGGGATTACTTGACCACCCGTCGCACCCAACAAAATAGCTCGCTTATTGGCAAAGCTGGTCACCACGTAAGGATCTTTGAAAAATTTGGCGTATTCCTCTTGAATAATTAATTCCGCTTGTCGTAACGTTTGTCCCTCCAGGTAAATCTCCCCGATCATGGGGAACCTGGCCTTACCATCAAAACTGACCAGGAATTTGATTTTATCTTGTTCACGGTCTCTTGCCGCTGAATTCGTATTGGAAAGTTGGGGATTTGGATCAATCAGGCGTTCGCCATTATTTGAAAATACATCAACGTAGAGAAGGTCATTTTTTTGAATGAGATAATCCTGATTTTCGCCCATAGCCATTTCAGCGGACTGAAATCCTTCTGGCGTCTTGAACATGATGTTTTGCTTATAGGAACTGCATGAAAGCAGAATGCCCGTCACGCTTGTCAAAAGCAACATTTTAACCAATCTATTCAACATGACTGTTTTTATCTGGGTGAAATTACTGATTTTATCAATAACTCGTCCAGCGTTGGCAGTAGCTGATCTTTAGCTGACAAGATAGGGTCGTAATTTTGCCAGTCTAAATTCAATTTAGGATCGTTCCATCGGATTCCTGTTTCAAATTTGGGGTTGTATACGCTGGTGCACTTATAGAAAAAAGTTGAGTCTTCCAATGCTGAAAAACCATGAGCAAATCCCTCAGGAACGTACAACATGTTATGGGAATTTGAATTCAGTTCGCAGGAATAGCTTCTGCCAAAGGTCGATGACCCTTTTCTCAAATCAACCACGATATCCAATACGCTTCCTTGTAATACGGTCACAATTTTAGCCTGTTGAAAGGGTGGAAGTTGCAAGTGAAGTCCACGGATTACTCCTTTTTGAGAAAAAGAAAGGTTGTCCTGAACAAAGTTGATACCGCGAGCAATTTCAACAAAACTGGGATTCTTGAACAACTCCATGAACCAACCCCGGGTATCTTTAAATATTTTGGGCGTGATTTCCAGCAACCCCTCAATCGGGGTGGTTGTTATTTCCATCCTTCAAAAGTACGGATTTATGAAACTTTTTTTAGTGAATGAAGTACTTCCAGGTACTTTTCAATAACCCGGGACTCGCAATACTCATTCTCCACCTTGCTGCGGCCATTCTTTCCAAACGCTAGTAACCTCTCGTCACTGAAATGAGCCATAATACTCATTTTTTCAGCCAGGTCATCGACATCCTTCATCTTACAAAGCAGACCATTTATATTATTTTTTACTACATGATGACAACCCGGTACATCTGTGGCAATAATAGGTTTGGCTGAACTGGCAGCCTCCAGTAACGTTCGTGGTGCACCTTCGCGGTAGGATGGAAGGACAATACAGTCAGCCTTCTCAATAAACTGGCGCACATCATCGGTAGTTCCCAGGTACTCTATTGTTCCGTCAGCGATCCATTTATCAATTACCTTTTCCTTTATACCCCTCTTGTGTTCAGGGTCTTTTGCGCCCAGGAGTTGGTACCTTGCTCTCAATCCTTTCGATTTCAGCAATTTTACCGCTTCAATATATTCCAGTATACCTTTATCGGTAATTAACCTCGATATCAGTAAAAAAGTGAAGTCTTCATTTCGCTTAAATGCGAAAGGCTGAAATTTTTGCAAATCAACCCCTGACCCTGGTATAAGGTCAACCGTACTTTTTGAAACCAGTTTCTTATCTATAAAGAGTGATAGATCATCAGCATTTTGGAAGAATACTTTTTTTGGAAACCGAAAAGTTAATTTGTAAAGCATTATTGCAATAGAGGAAACCAGGTTCTTCTTCAAAAAAACTGTTCCCAAACCACACACATTATTGACAACCGGAATCTTCAACAGGGTGGCTGCAATAGTGCCGTAAACGTTGGGTTTGACAGTATAATGAAGTACAATTCCAGGCCTGATTTTCCTGTAAATAGACCATAATTCAACAATCAGGGCGGAGTCTTTAATGGGATTAGCCCCTCTGCTATCCATGCTTACTTTGTGGTGGATACAACCCGCCTCCACAAGGTAATGTGTGTACTTATCGATCGGGGCGACCGTATGTACTTCGAAGCCCTCTTCGATAAGTTTTTTTACAAAATTCAACCTGAAATTGTAGATATTCCACGAGGTATTTAATACGATTGCAACTTTCATTAGCCAACTGGGTGTTGAATGACTGAGCCAATGCTCAGGATGTTATGTAAGTTTTATGTAATATATCCTGTAAAAGTATAAAAAAGTAACACACTCGTACAGGGCATTTACCTCTAAATTTCAACTAATTTATTCTTCGCTTGGGCGGTAAATAACAATCAAACGGATAACATGGCAGAACACGATAAGAGGGATAAGGCGATTTTGGTAACCGTTGAAAGCGGAAAGGCAAAGCCCGAGGAGACCAAAGAACACCTGGAGGAGCTTGCCTTCCTGGCCGAGACAGCCGGCATTTCAACGATTGGGCAGTTTGTACAGAAATTACCTCACGCGGATATCAGAACATATGTAGGCAAAGGCAAATTTGCTGAGATCAAGAACTTTGTATTTCAACACGAAGTAGATCACGTCATTTTTGATGACGACTTAAGCCCATCACAGCTAAGAAATATTGAAAAGGAACTGAATCCCAAGGATCGTGAAGAGAAGGTGAGGATTTATGACAGGAGTCTTTTGATCCTGGATATTTTTGTTCAGCGTGCACAAACAGCTCAGGCCCGCACCCAGGTGGAGCTGGCAATGAATCAATACCTGCTTCCCCGTCTTACCCGCATGTGGACTCACCTGGAAAGGCAGCGCGGAGCAACCGGTACCCGGGGTGGAGCAGGAGAGAAGGAAATTGAAACTGACCGCAGAAACATACGGCATCAGATCTCTGTGCTGAAGGATGAGTTGGAAAAAATTGACAAGCAACGGAAAACACAACGCAAGTCAAG
>CAYTBO010000076.1:8995-15703 GCA_964436055.1 uncultured Ohtaekwangia sp. | reverse complement strand
ATTAAACGTGATGGTCATCCTCATAGTGCCGTAGGGATAAGTGTAGGAATTGGATGCAGGACTGGTGTTGGTACAGCATATCCTCATCCTAATCAGTTCCATCATAGCAAAATTAAAAAGGGAGATTCGGTTCAAGTTTCTGGTGTAGTGAGGATTGGAGGATGTGGTGGTGAACTTTATTGTCCATATCAAATTGGACCATGGACAAGTGAAATGGAAAAAATGTGGGATGTTATGGCTGAAAGCTCTCGTATGCAAATTGAAATGTCATCTGAAGGCTCTAAATGTCAGGATATTGCTAAAGCTATTCACGAGTACCAGGTTAAAAGTGGAATGCAAAAATACTTGTACCAGCGAGTTGCTCATGGGGAGGGGATGGAAGGTCATCAGGAACCTTATATAGCGCTTGGTGATCAAACTGTCCTTGAAAAGAATATGACATTTTCGATGGAACCAGGGTTGTTTAATCCTACTGGAGGATATGGATACAATCCCTCTGATTTGGTTGTCGTTGGTGAAGGTGCTGGATATGTATTAGGAAGTGTTCCTAATCTGAGCAAGGAGTGGGCATTATTGAAGTTGTAGAGTTTCATTGAGAATAAAGACTGAATTAATGATTCTAAGGAAGAGCATTAGTGGTATTGCTTTGGCTTTTAGTTTTTTATTATTAATAGGATGTGGCCCTAAGTCTCAGCAAAGGCCAAATGTATTGTTTATCACTATTGACGACCTGCGTCCTGAATTGGGTAGCTACGGCAATAATGAAATAAAGGCACCGAATTTTGATCTGTTGGCCAATCAGGGAGTTGTGTTCCAAAAAGCGTTTTGTCAGGTAGCGGTATGCGCCCCATCCCGCGCCAGCTTGATGACCGGTCTTAGGCCCGATTCTTCCCGTGTGTGGGTGCTTGGCGATTCGTTTAGAAAAAATTTACCTGATGTGGTCACTATTCCACAGCACTTTAAAAAATTTGGTTACCATACGGTTTCGATGGGTAAGATATTTCATAATGGAATGCCGGATTCAGTATCTTTTGATGAGCCCGATCTAAGACCTGCTGAATACAGCACGCCAGAAATGGTGGATAGGGATGCTGAATCTTTTTACTATGATGAAGAAATACAAAGAGAGCACGCGCTGGTGCGAGAAGAAAGGATAAGAAAAAATCCCGGAAAAGCAGTTTATGGTGGTGGTTGGGCATACGGTAGATCTATAGAAATTGTGGATGCCCCGGATAGTGTACTTTATGACGGAGCGCAGACCAATTTAGCCATTAAAAAGCTTAAAGAACTTAAAGATAGTAACAAACCTTTCTTCTTGGCACTTGGATATTATCGCCCACATTTACCATTTGTAGCACCAAAAAAATATTGGGAGTTATACGATAGAGATAAAATACAACTAGCTGAAAATGATTTTGAACCTAAGGGTGCACCGGTAATGGCTGTCAATATTCCTTATGAATTAACAGGATGTTATGATTTGGAGTATGTAAAGCACCAGTCTATTTCTAAAATCTCTGCGGATACCGCAAGACTACTGAGACATGGATACTATGCCTCGGTGAGCTATATAGATGCATGTCTGGGTAAGTTGATGAGTGCTCTTGAGGAACTTGATTTGGCTGAAAATACGATTGTTGTTGTTTTAGGTGACCATGGTTGGAAACTTGGTGAGCATAACGGATGGACTAAAATGACCAATTACAATATTGACACTAGAGTGCCTTTAATTGTGCGGGCTCCTAGAATACCAAAAATGGGTAAGACTGATGGGCTAGTTGAGTTAGTTGATGTTTACCCTACCTTATGTGATTTGGCCGGAATAGATACGCCACACTACTTACAGGGTACCAGTTTCAAACCATTGCTTGAGCATCCAGAAAGAGAATGGAAATCAGCCGCGTTTAGTCAATTTCAACGAAGACCCAGGGAATCTCTTGACGGAGGAAATTATATGGGATACTCAATGGTAACTGACAAATACCATTATGTAGAGTGGTACGGATGGGATGGAAATTTAAAGGAGCGACTTGCTTTACAAGCAAGGGAATTATATGACCTTGAAGAGGATCCTCAAGAAAATATTAATATCGCTAACCTTGAAAACAATTTACTGCTTGTTGAAAATTTGTCAAATAAATTAGAAAAAGGATGGCGAAACGCAAAGCCTATCTCAGGTGATTAATAAAAATAAAAAGTAGGTAGTAAGGGTTGCTCTACTTCAGTTATAGTTAGCAGAAATGCATCTAGCCACTTCATTATTAATTTGATCAATGTAATTCGCTACGCTCTGTGTATTAATTGAGTGACTAGTTTCTTTACTGAAGTAATGGTTCCATTTAATTCATGGATCAAAATAGTATACGTAATAGCCAACTAAATACTGTTACGGTCTTTATTATTGACTGTAACTTACTATTTATTGATATGGTGTAACCATAACTATTTCTGAACATAAAGTAACCATTCGTAGTATGAAATTAAGATTACTCTATATTATTCTTCTACTAAATTCACTTCTTTTAGTAGCTCAAAACCCACAAGCTGCTGATGAGCCTACGCTTTCAATTACAAGTCACAAGGTTACGATTGGAGGAAAGTCAATTGCTTATACGGCTACAACTGGCTACATGCCACTCAAAGATGAGTATAAAAAAGTGAAGGCAAATATGTTTTTTGTTTACTATAAAAAAGATGGAGTTACCGACCCTTCTAGCAGACCTATTACATTCGTCTTTAATGGTGGTCCAGGCTCACCGGCTATGTGGTTGCATATGGGCATGCTGGGACCTAGACGACCAGCATTAACTGATTTTGGTATGCCTTTAGGTAAGCCTCCATATAAAACACTTGATAATGAATACTCCTGGCTAGATGAAACAGATCTGATTTTTCTTGATCCAGTAATGACCGGGTATAGCTTGCCGGTTGAGGGTGTTGATAAAAAAGAATTTTTAGGGTATGAGGAAGACATTAGTTCTGTTGGTGAGTTCATTCACCGATCCATTACGAAATTTGAACGTTGGAATTCACCCAAATTTTTAGCCGGTGAGAGTTATGGGACAACCCGAGCCGCTGGTCTTGCTATGCATCTTCAAAATACTTACGGCATGTATTTGAATGGCTTAGTGCTAATATCTTCAGTTTTAAATTTTGAAACGATAAGACCAACCAAAGGAAATGAGCTTCCTGTTCTTACTTTTTTGCCAACGTTTAGTGCCATTGCATGGTATCACAAAAAGGCTGGAACACAATACACAACATTACAGCCATTTCTGGAGGAAGTGGAAAAGTTTGCATTAGGAGAATACGCGTTAGCACTGTTAAAAGGCGATCAACTTTCAGAAATTGAGAAAACAACAATCACTGAGAAACTCAGTTCATATACAGGATTGAGTAAAGAGTATATAACACAGACAAACCTAAGAGTCAATATCAGTCGATTTGTTAAAGAGCTATTAAGGAGTGAAGGAAAAACAGTTGGCAGGATAGATGGCAGATACACCGGAAGTGATTATGATGATGCAGGTGAAAGCTATGAGTATGACCCTTCGGAAACTGCGTTCACTGGGCCATTCGTGATGGCGATTAATGATTATATCAGAAGAGACTTAAAATTCTATGAAGACAATCCATACGTTATTGGTGGTAAAGCCAGGCCTTGGAACTATAATAATGTGCAAAATACATTCTTAAATGCGGCTGAATACCTCCGATCTGCTATGCACAAAAATCGCTCATTGAAAGTACACATTACAAATGGTTACTATGACTTGGCTACTCCATATTTCGCAACAGATTATACGGTGAACCATATGTTTCTTGATGAAAGCCTTAGGGGTAATATTACTCAAAGTTATTATGAAGCAGGTCACATGATGTATATAAACAAATCAGAAATGATAAAAATGAAGAAGGAGATAACTGCATTTTATAAAGCTGCATACTAAGGTTACTATTATTAAAGTAAACTATTAAAAAAATCCAACCATGAAAAAGGAGAAAAAACTTTCAAAGGCATTATCCAGGCGGTCGTTTATGGGTTACTTCTCATCAATTGGGTTATCGTCTAGCCTGCTGCCAGGTGTGCTATGGGCGAAGACGAATGAAATTCAAATAGAGGAAGAGGAACTTATTGAGATCACAATTGAAATGGTTAAGGTGGCCTCGGAAGTAGCTGGATTACAATTCTCCGATGATGAATTAGAGATGATGGTCCAGGGGTTGAATGGGAATCTAAAAAAGTATGATGAGATCAGAAATGTCCATGTCGATAATAGTGTTGCTCCACCGCTCTATTTTAATCCAGTGGTCCCAGGAACCAAAATTGAAAGAGTTATTGGTAGTATTTCCCTAAGTAAAGGGCCAAAACTATCTCGACCTGCAAACCTTGAAGATGTTGCGTTCTGGCCATTAACGCATTTAGCACATTTGATAGAAACCAGGCAGGTCAAGCCGAGTGAATTGACCTCAATGTATCTGGCTCGCTTGAAAAAACATAACCCTACTCTGAATTGTGTTGTTAATTTGACAGAAAGCCGAGCCTTGGAGCAGGCCAGAAGGGCAGATGAAGAGATTAAAGTGGGTAAATACAGAGGCCCACTGCATGGAATCCCTTGGGGAGCCAAAGATATTATCTCTGCTAAAGGATATAAAACAACCTGGGGAGCTGCTGCTTTTAAAGATCAGGAATTCGATATTGATGCTACAGTGGTGGAGAGGTTGGATGAAGCGGGTGCAATTCTAGTCGCGAAGCTTACAACTGGAGAACTCGCGTTTGGTGACCAGTGGTTTGGTGGGAGAACCAACAACCCATGGAATACCAACGTAGGTTCAGGAGGTTCTTCGGCAGGGTCTGGATCTGCTACTGCCGCTGGTTTAGTGGGATTTGCTATAGGTACCGACACTGGAGGTTCAATGCTTTCACCATTGTCACGCTGTGGTTTGGTAGGTATCAGACCGACTTTCGGGCGGGTAAGTAGATATGGCGTGATGGCTGCTGGCTTTAGCCTAGATAAGATCGGCCCCATGTGCAGGAGTGCTGAAGACTGTGCGATTGTGTTACATGCAATTGCAGGACCGGATGGACAGGATATGGCTGTAAATAATAATGTTCCTTTTAGTTGGGATGGTAATCAGGATATTAAAGAGATTAGAGTTGGATATTTCTCTGATGCGTTTGATAAAACTGACAAAAGGGTTTCACAGGAAGAGATGGTTAATGCTAAGAAAACGCTCGAGGAACTTCGTTCAATGGGTGTTTCTCTGAAACCAGTAACCGTTCCACAGAATAACCTAACTTTTTTTATCGAATACATCGAACGCGCAGCAGGGTTTGAAGAGTTTGTTCGATCTGGAAATGATGCTACAATAAAAAACACACGACACCGCCAGGATCAACGGGTATTTAAACTAACTCCGGCCGTTGATTACTTGCGGGCAAATAGGATTAGAATGCTTCTGATGCAGGAGTACCACAATGCTATGAAAGACATTGATGTGTTGGTTGCTCCCTGGAGGTCCGTCAATGATCTTACAAGCATGACCGGGCATCCTGTGGCTTCCGTTCCCAACGGATTTACAAGTGAGGGGCGAGATTGGAACGGTCAGATTACGGATTCCTCATCACCCATTCCTACAGGAATAGCTTTTGTTGGACAGGTTTACGGGGAAGAAAAAGTACTAACTCTCGCAAAAGAATTATTGGAAAAAAACCAATTTTTCCAAAAGAGCCCAAAGCTTTGAACTTTGATAGAATGATTGATCCTACTTAGGAATATAATTTGAGCTCAGCGTTCGGTTAACACATACCAAAATGAAAAGGAGAAAATTTTTACAAAAGAGTTCTTCTGCAGGTGTAGGGATGTTGACATCAGCGTTTGGATTACCACCCGCTTCAAAAAATGATGAAAAATTTTTATGGAACAAGGAGGGGGTTGTAAAAGATGATTTTCATTTAAATGAAGCCTCGATCAGATCGCTTCTGCGTAAAATGGAAAACGGTGAATACACTTGCCGTCAAGTCGTTCAGCTTTATCTTGATAGAATTAAGGCAATAGATCAAAGTGGCCCAAGGTTGAATGCTGTACTGGAAGTTAACCCTGATGCATTAACGATAGCTGATCAACTGGATAAAGAACGCAATGAAGGTAAAGTGAGAGGTGCATTGCATGGAATCCCTATATTAATTAAAGATAATATAGACACCAATGATAAAATGCTTACTACTGCAGGGTCAATTGCCTTGGATGGAAATATCGCAAGTGAAGATGCTTTTGTTGTAAGCAAACTGAGAGAAGCGGGAGCAGTTTTACTCGGCAAAGCCAATTTGGCTGAGTGGGCAAACTTCCGGTCAACAAGAACCTCCAGCGGATGGAGCAGCAGGGGAGGTCAAACCCGAAATCCTTACTTTCTTGACAGAAACCCTAATGGATCAAGTTCAGGCTCGGGTGCATCGGTATCAGCAAATTTATGCGCTGTAGCTGTAGGCACAGAAACGAATGGTTCCATTGTATGCCCCGCTTCATCCAATTGTGTAGTGGGCATTAAGGCGACTATTGGATTAATCAGCCGATCCGGAATTATTCCGATTTCTAAATCGCAAGATACAGCTGGGCCGATGACAAGATCGGTTGAGGATGCAGCAATATTATTGAATGTTATGGCGGGACCTGATCAAAATGATGAGATTACTTTAACGGCTCCAAA
>CAYTBO010000076.1:0-8985 GCA_964436055.1 uncultured Ohtaekwangia sp. | reverse complement strand
ACACCTGATTATACGAAAGCGCTCGACTCGAATGGCTTGAAAGGAGCACGTATTGGAATAGGAAGAAATTATATGGGCAGGCATGAGGAGATTGACAAAGTTCTTGAACAGAACTTTGAAATTATGAGAGGGTTGGGAGCAGAGCTAATCGATATTAACGAGATTATTCCTCAAAGTTCAGAGTTTAGTCAGCAAGCCTTGACTATGCTGTTGTATGAATTTAAGGATGGTATCAATAAGTATCTTAAGAATGCCACACCAAATACTGGTGTTAAGTCGCTTGAAGATATCATTGCCTTTAATATAAAAAATGCAGAGAGAGCAATGCCCTATTTTAAGCAGGAAAAATTGGAGCAAGCTCAAAAAATGGGACCCTTATCTGATCTAAAATATATTGAAGCGGTTAAATTGGTTCAAAGTGTTTCAAGAGAGTCCATTCGTAATATAAAAACCCTATACAAATTAGATGCTTTTATTACCCCGACTTCTGGACTTCCATGGTGTACAGACCTTGTCAATGGTGATTACTATTATGGAGGGTACAGTGCAGGACCAGCGGCTTGGTCAGGCTTCCCTAGTATTTCAGTTCCTGCAGGATTTGTTCAAGGGCTTCCATTTGGGCTCTTATTTTTTAGTACCGAATATCAAGAATTTACATTGCTAAAACTTGCTTATTCATTTGAACAGGCAACGAAGCATCGAAGGATTCCTGAATTTATACAATCATCACCACATTAATTAATAGCGAACTATATGTTTTAAATAAATCTCACCAGCGCTGTCGCTTCCAATAATGAAATTCAATAATTCTCATTCAAAACAAATACTACTAATGAAAAAAATGTCGTGTTTAATAACAGGTTCCTTTCTTTTTAGCATGTTTTTTTTCACTGTTGAAGCACAGCCAAATATTGATGTCCTGAGCCAGACCAGTGAGATTAATGACTTAATGGTGCAATTCCGTGAGGATGAAGGAAGTCTTGTTCGATTTTACGTCATTCCAAATAGCCCCGAAAGACGAGATCGCTTGAGCTCCCTATATCAAGAATACCTTTCTCGGCTTGACAAGGTACCGTTTGATAAGGTTTCTTATGATGGTAAGGTTGACTTTATACTTTTTAAAAGGGATATCAATTACAACCTTTCTAAACTCAAAATAGAAGAGAGTGAATGTGCTCAAATAGAAAATATTGTCAACTACGGAGAGCCAATTTATCAACTTGAAAAAGAAAGACGAAGAGGAAATCATCTTATGGCTAGTGAAGTAGCCGATCATATGAATGAGATTAATAAAAAGTTGGAGAAAATTATTCAAAATTCGGATCATATAAAGAGAATGAACCGCGCCCTAATTGCACGTGCAGAAACAACAATCCAAGGCCATCAAATAGCACTGAAAAGCATCTTTGATTTCTATAATGGATATGATCCTGAATTCACTTGGTGGGTTTTAAAACCGTATGAAAAATTGGATAGTACATTATCAAAATATAGATCAGTCTTGGGTACGAAAATAGATACCGAAACTGTCCCTAAAGATGACGGTAGCGGAATTATTGGTACTCCCGTAGGCAGGGAAGAATTGTTGAGACAACTTCAATATGAAATGATACCCTATTCACCTGAAGAGCTGATTGAAATCGCAAAAAAGGAAGTGGAATGGTGCACTAGGGAATACTTGAAGGCAAGTCGTGCAATGGGCTTTGGCGACAACTGGAAGGAGGCATTAGAGAACATAAAGCAATCTTATGTATCTCCTGGCAAACAACCGCAAGCCATGATGAATATTTATGATGAGTCCATGGATTTTATAAAGAGTCGAAATCTCATTACTATTCCTCCAGTTGCAGAGGAAACATGGAGAATGAAAATGATGACCCCAGAGCGACAGTTGGTAAACCCTTTTTTTACTGGTGGTGAAACATTCAGTATTTCATACCCAACTTTCGAAATGTCCCACGAAGACAAACTGATGAGTATGAGAGGAAATACGCCACTTTTTTCAAGGGGTACTGTACAACATGAACTAATCCCCGGTCACCACATGCAGGGATTTATGAATAAAAGATTTAAATCTTACCGCAATTTCAAAACACCATTTTGGACTGAGGGGTGGGCTCAATATTTTGAATTTGTCTTGTGGGATTTAAATTTTCCAAGCACTCCGGAGCAGAAAATTGGAATGTTATTCTGGAGAATGCACAGAAGTGCCCGAATTATTTTTTCTCTTAATTATCATCTTGGCAAATGGACTCCCCAGCAGTGTATTGATTTTATAGTTAACCAGGCAGGATTTGAACGTGCGAATGCAGAAGGAGAAGTGAGGCGATCATTTACAACTCATTACCCTCCGCTATATCAGGCTGCTTATATGGTTGGTGCTTTACAGTTTTATGCTATGAAGAAGGAGTTAGTAGATACTGGAAAAATTGAAATCCTTGAATTTCACGATCAAATTATGAAACAGAATAATATGCCTGTCGAAATGGTTCGAGCAATCCTCACCCAACAACCGCTGGACAAAGACTTTAATTCATCATGGAAATTCTATAAGTAATGAAAGGATAGTTTTAAAACCAGGTTGTCAAATGTCTGCGAAATCATTGGAACGTTAGCACAAGTTCATGTATCGTTAGAGCATAGATGAAAAGTCAACTTGGCTATTTTTTTTGTGAGTGAAGTCAATAAATTACCCTTACAACAAGATAGTATACCTAATTAATAAAAAAGTATAGAGGGGTTGTCTTTAGTGTTAAGCGTAAATTATTCGTTTTTGATTCATTTCACTGCAAGGGTTAAGATAGTATTAGTATTGAGCAAAAGGGGTAATAGACTTTGTCTAAAAGTAATGCCAATTTCCTATTGTAAAACAGATACAAGGCAGAATAGTTCACTTAAAATCTCATTAACAGACAAATTTCTCATCCCTTAAAAACAAATTCTTATGAGTAAAACTTTACAAGTTATTCTAACAATGCTTTTTATAGGGCATTGTTCTTTTGCGCAAACGATCACTGGGACGATAACCAGTGATGATGGGATAGTCCCTGGGGTTAACATCTTAGAAAAGGGTACGACCAACGGTACCATTTCGGATGGAAATGGAAGGTATGCTCTTGAGGCTTCGCCCAACGGTATTTTGATATTTTCATTTATAGGTTATGAAAGTCAGGAAATACCCATTGGGGGAAGGTCTACAATAGATATCAAGATGGCTCCCGCTACAACGGCTCTTGAGGAGGTAATAGTTATTGCCTATGGAACAGCCAAGAAGTCCGATTTTACTGGGGCTGCATCTGTTGTTGGTCAGGAGGGTATCCAAAAAGTAGTTAGCACAAATATTGCCGGGTCTTTGCAGGGTACTGTAAGTGGCGTTCAGGTAAACAATGCTAGTTCTGAGCCAGGTGGTGCTCCTGAGATTCGTATAAGGGGAATTAGTTCCATCAATGGTAATTCGTCTCCTTTATTTGTGGTAAATGGCGCTCCATTTGGGGGCGACCTTAATTCTATCAACCCCAATGATATTGAATCCATTACTGTTTTAAAAGATGCATCAGCTACAGCGCTATATGGGTCAAGAGCTTCAGCTGGTGTGGTGCTGATAAATACTAAGAAAGGCGTTCCTGGGAGACCTAGTGTTACTTTCAGAACAACACAGGGAGTTACAGGCCTTGCTTTACCTCTCCATACGAGACCGAATAATGCGCAGTACTATGAAATGCGATGGGAGGCTGGTAAAAATGGTTTTTTGGATGGAAATCCAGGGGCTACTCTTGCAGACGCAGAAGCTTTTGCAACCTCAACTTTGTTGTCAAAATTAGGAGGATACAACTCTTATGATAGATTCCCACTGCTTCCTAATGGTAAAATTGACCCTGCAGCAAATCCCAGATGGGGCACGGGCCCCAATGATTGGGAGGATGCGATAATGAAACCTGGTCCAAGAAGGGACTACTATTTCGGAGTAAACGGTGGAACTGATAGAGGGCTCAACTATAATCTTTCTGTGGGTTATTTAGAAGATGCGGGGGGATGGGACATAGCGGAGTTCAATAGGATCACAACTCGATTAGATGTTACTCAAAAGATTAATGATATAGTTGAAATAGGACTTGGTACTGGTTACAGTAATGCGTTAAAGTCAACACCTAATTTCGCTCTTGCCTTTAGGTTTATTCAAGACATGCCAGACATCTATCCAATTTATCAATGGGATGATGCCAATAATACTTTTTTACAAGGCAATGATAATGGCAGAGTATTTGACATGGGGGGAGGCAATCAATTTTCATATAATGGATTGAGCAGAGCTACTTGGGCCAACAATCACCCACTCCAACAGAAGGCTGAAGACATATTTGATACAAAGCAAAACAATTTAAACACACGGGCTTTTATTTCTATTACACCGATTAAAGGATTAAACTTCAGAAGCTCAATCTCTGCAGACTACGTGAATAACAACCTAAAGTTTTATCGTACAAGTTTACGAGGATTTGGATTTGGAACTGGCGGTACCTTAACCAGGCAATCCGATCGAAATTTAGTTTATACATTTTCCAATTTGCTTTCCTACGCCAAGTCTTTTGGTAAGCATAACTTCAATATCCTTGGTGGAATTGAAGCCTACAGCTTGGAAAATCAAAGGTTAATATCTAATGGGCGAGGCTTTCCAACACCTACCTTATCAGAGCTTGGTGCGGCTTCACTAATCACAGGAGGGAGTTCATCGGTAGATCAACACAATATAGAAAGTTACCTTAGCAAGGTTGACTATAATTATGAAGGGAAGTACTTTTTAAGCGGAAGTTTTCGAAGAGACGGCACATCAAGATTTTTTAAAGATAGCCGTTGGGGTAACTTTGGCTCTATCGGAGCTTCTTGGAGGGTAGGTCAAGAAGACTTTATGGATGATTTTTCTGGTTGGATGAATGATTTAACCGTTCGTGCGAGCATCGGATCGCAGGGAAATGAAAATATATCGTCTTTTTTTGCCTTTCAAGGCACATATGGTATTTCACAAGATCGAGGAACAACAGCTTTGCTCCAGAATACTATAACCAATAATTCACTTAGGTGGGAAAATAATATTCAAACTAACGTAGGGCTTACTATCGGCCTTTTTGGAAGAGTTGATGTTAATTTGGATTATTTCGTGAAGAATTCCCAAGATTTACTCTTCTCACGTGAACTTCCTTTTTCATCAGGACTTGCATCCATAGCGGAGAACGTTGGGGATGTTCAAAACAAAGGGTTTGAAATTGAACTGCACACTAATAACCTCCCATCAGGTAATCTTAAATGGGAAACTTCTATAAACATAGCTCATTATAAAAATACGATTACAAGGTTGCCTTCAGATGAAATACAAGCAGGCCTCTATCGGTATAAGGTGGGTGTAAGTACTTTTGAATATTTTACGAGAGAATGGCGTGGTGTAAACCCTGCCAACGGGAGGGCTCAATGGTCTACAGCTACAGGTGAGGTTACTGAGAATTTAAATGAGGCTGCGTTGGATTTCAGAGGGTCAGCATTGCCTACTATGTTTGGCAATGTGATGAATACATTTATCTATAAGGGCGTGGATCTGAGTGTGAATTTAGTGTACAGCTTCGGAGGTAAAATTTATGACACGCAATACCAGCGTATGAGTCATGCGGGTGCAAGAAACATTGCTGAAACTTTTAATGCAGATAGTTATGACTATTGGACACCTGAAAATACGGATGCAACTATGACCAGGATGTCTGATCATGGGCCAACTTCTAATTCTTATCACCAAAATTCTACTCGATATCTTTTTGATAGAACACACGCTAGAGTTCGAAATATTACATTAGGATATACCCTGCCAATAACCCTCGCTTCGAAGATAGGAGCGAAAAGTTTACGTGTTTTTGTTCAGGCTGATAACTATATAACTTTCTTTAAAGAGAAAGGCCGAGGACTGGATCCTGAACAGCAAATTAGTGGTGGAGGTAATATTACCTTTATCCCACCTATGAAAACCTTCCAAGGTGGTGTTGAATTTTCATTTTAAATTGGTTCTAGGAAATTAGATATACTGTTATGAAAAAGATGATAAATAATATAAAACAATACTGGAAAATAATTTTTATATCCATTCTATTTGTGGGATGTGCTGACGATTTTTTGGATACGGGTCCCAGTACACAGGTTTCAGAAACTGATGCATTTAAAACAACTCAAACCACAGCAGCAGTGCTAAGGGGCATAATTCGACAATGGAGAACATTAAGTACCTTTGGTGGTCTCTCTATGTCTTCGTCAGGCTTGACAAGTGTGTTAGTTAATAGAGAAGTTATGGGCCCCGATGTTCTGGTACGTAAATCATGGTGGCGAGATGAGAGTTCATATTCTTCATATAATCAAACTAATAACCGTACTGCCTTTAACTGGAGGTTATTCTATATTGCTATAAACAATGCTAATAACGTTTTGGCGAATGTTGATGCTGCTGAAGGGACTCAGGCCGAGAAGGATAAAATTCGCGGTGATGCGCTTGCACTTCGTGCTTACTCCTATTTTGAGCTAATTAATACGTACGCACCAACCTATAGTAGGGGGGCAGCATTGGCCGGTGTCCCGATTTACTTAGAACCTACTACAGCTGCAACGACGGGAAACCCTAGAGCAACAGTAGCAGAAGTGTATACTCAGATACTGGCTGATTTAACTGCTGCCAGGGCATTACTAACCGGATCAAGGACCGCAAAGGCTTACATGAACAGCAATGTAGTGGATGGTTATCTTGCAAGGACTTATATGATGATGGGAAACTATTCATCTGCGGCAACCTCTGCCAACTCAGCAAGACAGGGATATCCATTAATGAGCGAGTCAGATTGGGCCAGTGGATTTAGAGACATTGGAAATGCAGAGTGGATATGGGGTCAGGACAATAATGCTAATGAAAATCCCGATTGGGGATCGGCTGTTGGGCAATTCGATGTCGAGAATGGAGGCACTGAATCAAGTTTACACATTTCAGACGCACTGTTCAACCTATATTCCAACACGGACATACGAAAATCTGTTATTTACGATAATGGTGGTTTTTGGGGAAGTAGAAAGTTCCAGGTAGGTAGTCCACAGTACTCTGTAGACTATCCTTACATGAGAAGTTCTGAAATGTATTTGATAGAGGCAGAAGCCCTCGCACGTACCGCACAAGAAGCTGCTGCAAGTACGCTGTTGCTTGAGGTGCAGCAAAGCAGAGACGCAAGTGCTGTTGCATCCGGCAACACAGGACAGGCATTAATAGATGAAATCCTCCTAGAGAAACGAAAGGAATTGTGGGGTGAAGGAGTTTATTTTCTGGATATGTTACGAAACGGCCTGCCATTAGACCGTGACCCATTGCATATTGCTCCACTGAATATACCTGCCAATTCATGGAGCTTTATCTTTCCATTACCAGAGTCTGAATTTTTGATCAATACCAGTATAAATTTTGGTACTGATCAAAACCCATTGACAGGAACTTTTTGATCACAATTTAATATCACTGTAAAAGAATAAGGCCAGGCTTGTTAAGCCTGATCTTATTCTTTTAAGATCATTCAGGTTTTAAATAAGGAATGGTGAATTTATTGAGATATGCAATCTATTGATTACTCGTTCTAATGATCTTTAGCCATTCACCAAAATCAAAAGTGAAGCCAAATAGTTTTTGTAATTACAGATGACCAATCATGGAAACATCATGAAGGTTACGGGGGATAAAACAGTTAGGGCACGTGTATTAAACAAACTATCTAATGATAGTGTTCAGTTGGAAAAATTATAACCTTATTGAAGAACCTAGTTCCAGAGACAAACTTGAAAAATTTAAAATCATCCCCAATAATCATATGAAAATCCACCAATGGCCCTTGCATTGTCGGAATAACTTTACTTTAATAAAATAAATTTCAACTAACTAAAAGATACAACCAATGAAATTTAAATGGGAGGGAGTATTCCCTGCTGTAACTACAAAATTTACAGCGGATGACAAACTCGACTTGGAATTGTTCGAACATAATATATTAGCCCAGATGGAAGCAGGAGTGGATGGAATTATCCTTGGTGGTACGCTGGGAGAGGCCAGTACGCTTACGGAAAAGGAAAAGTTAACATTGATCGATGAAACAATAAAAATTGTTAATAACAAGCTACCTGTTATAATCAATATTGCTGAACAATCGACCTCGAATGCAATTGATCAAGTGAAAAAAGCAGAGAAGGCAGGAGCAAGCGGATTAATGCTATTGCCTCCAATGCGTTACAAAGCAACCGATGATGAAACAGTGCAATACTTAAAAATTGTCGCTGAATCAACAAGCTTGCCAATTATGATATATAATAATCCTATAGATTATAAAATTCATGTTACCCTTGATATGTTTGAATCACTTGCAGAATGTTCAAATATACAAGCAGTTAAAGAATCCACCAGAGATGTAAGCAATGTGACTAGAATGATATCTCGATTTGGAAAAAGATTTAAGGTGTTAACTGGTGTGGATACGTTGGGACTTGAGAGCCTTATGATGGGTGCTGATGGTTGGGTAGCTGGATTAGTGTGTGCTTTCCCCAACGAAACTGTTGCCATATATAAGTTAGTTAAGGCAAAAAAATACGATGAAGCCCTTGAAATTTATCGCTGGTTCTTGCCGCTGCTTGAATTGGATATCTCACCACAACTTGTGCAGAATATTAAGTTTGCAGAATTTAAAACTGGGTTGGGAAGTGAATATGTAAGACTACCACGTATACCCCTTAAAGGAGAAGAAAGGACGAGAGTTTCAAAAATCATTGATGATTCTCTTGCCACACGGCCAAAACTTCCCGACTATTTAAATATCGAATATGGTAAAGTAATAGTACAATAAACCTGCATGGAAATAATTTTATTTGATTTACTACCTAATGGTGTAGAGGCTGTCATGCTATGCATCATGGAGGGCCATTTCCTGCTTC
>CAYTBO010000075.1:12902-16016 GCA_964436055.1 uncultured Ohtaekwangia sp. | reverse complement strand
GAAATACAGAAATTGGTTATTTCACGGGCTGTATTGAAGTAAAATTTGCATAAATCGCCTGAATGAGATTATATTTGCAGCCCGAATTGAAATTTATACTATGCTGATTATCAACATAAAGGAGAACGAGTCGATTGACAAGGCGCTGAAGCGTTTTAAGAAGAAATTTGAGAAAACCGGTGTTTTGAAAGAATTGCGTAGCAGAACGGCCTTCGAAAAGCCGTCTGTGAGAAGACGCCATGAAATCATTCGTGCAGCCTACAAGCAGAAAATGTACGGTGGCGACAATTTCTAGTCAGTTAGATTTTAATAAATATCATAACCTATCCCCTTCGGTACTTTACCGGAGGGGATATTTTTTTTACATTGCTAATACACGGAGGGCGGAAAGCAATGGTGGACTCATTTTTCAAGTATCTGCAATACGAAAAACGGTATAGTCCCAGAACCATTACTTCATATCAAACCGATCTCAGCCAGTTTTCACGTTACCTTCAGGAAATTTACCAGGAAAAAGATCCAGAACAGGCAAGCCATGGAATGATACGATCCTGGATTGTGAGCTTGGTAGATTCAAAAATAGATGCCCGCTCTATAAATAGAAAAATTGCCAGCCTTCGCAGTTTCTTCAAATTTTGTTTGAAAGGAGAGGTTATCGAAATGAATCCTATGATGAAGGTGAAGATTCTAAAAACGAAAAAGAAGCTTCCGCATTTTGTTCATGAGGAAGATATGACCACTCTCCTTGATCACGTAACCTTTAGTGACGATTTGGAGGGCTCAAGAAATAAATTGATCATAGAACTTTTTTACGGAACAGGTATTCGATTGTCCGAACTCATAGGCCTTAAGGAATCGCAGGTAAATTTGCTGGATCAGACAATCAAGGTTTTGGGAAAAAGAAACAAGGAAAGGGTCATACCTTTTTCAAAAAGTATCGTTCCTATTATAGAGAACTATCTTTTGTACCGGAATAAAAGCGTGACAAAGAAAAATCACGGATTGTTGTTTGTAGGAGATAAGGGTAATCCAGTTTATCCGATGATGGTATATCGGCTGGTGAAAAAATACCTGGATGAATTTACAACTGTGGAAAAAAGAAGTCCGCATATTCTAAGGCATTCGTTTGCCACCCATTTGTTGAATAAGGGAGCGGAAATCAATGCGGTGAAAGACTTACTGGGGCATACCAGCCTGGCAGCAACACAAGTTTACACACACAATTCCATCGAGAAACTAAAGAAAGTTTTTGATCAGGCTCATCCTAAAGCATAATTATTCGTAAATTATAAAGGAAATAACTACCGCCTATGATGTAATTTTTACTCAACCAGCCTGAAGGTTTAAATTCAGGATTTTTATGTTTAACCTTTAATTTTTTGTTTATGAAGTTGCAAGTACACTCCATCCATTTTAATGCGGATCAGAAGTTGATTGATTTTATTCAAAGAAAAGTGGATAAACTGGAAACCTTCTATGATCGTATGGTAGATGGCGAGGTTTTTCTTCGATTGAATAACGAAGGTATTGAGAATAAAACAGTAGAGATTAAACTTAAAGTACCGGGGAGCCAGCTTTTCGCCAAAGAGCAAGCATCAACCTTTGAAGCAGCTACCGATCTGGCTACTGAAGCGTTGAGAAAACAACTTAGAAAATTCAAAACTAAAGTAACGAACGGACGGGTCTAAGAAATTACACACAGTTGACAAGTTTCATATTGACAGATACGGTTATTTGAAACTTGTCAACGATCAAATCAAATTAATAAGCATTATATCTTAAATGCTTTCTTAACTGCATCTACGTAGTCAAGTTTTTCCCATGGAAACAATTCCACCTTCACTTTGATCTGATTCTTTTTTCCCTTGTTGAAAATCTTTTCCACTATTTTTGGCTCGCGACCCATGTGTCCATAAGCAGCCGTTTCGCTATAAATGGGAGATCTTAACTTAAATCTGGTTTCAATAAAGTAGGGGCGCATATCAAAAATCTTAGCGATTTTCTCTGCTATTGCCCCGTCATTCATTTTTACTTTGGCTGTACCGTAGGTATTTATATACAAGCCCACCGGCTTGGCAACACCAATGGCATAGGCAACTTGTACCAATACTTCATCACAAAGGCGGGCAGCTACCATATTTTTTGCAATGTGACGTGTAGCGTAGGCAGCAGAGCGATCCACTTTGCTAGGATCTTTTCCCGAAAATGCTCCTCCTCCGTGTGCACCTCTTCCTCCGTATGTGTCCACGATTATTTTCCTTCCGGTAAGACCGGTATCACCATGTGGCCCCCCGATGACAAACTTGCCTGTTGGATTGATATGGTATTGGATGTTGTTGGTAAAGAGGTTTTGAATCCGCTTAGGAAGTTTCTTTTTAATGCGAGGGATAACGATGGAAATGATATCTTCTCTTATTTTTTTTAGCACAACATTGTCGGCAGCAAAGTCGTCATGCTGTGTGGATATTACAATCGTATCGATTCGTTGGGGTTTGTTTTCATCATTATACTCGATGGTTACCTGCGACTTGGAATCCGGGCGGAGGTAAGTCATTACTTTACCCTCTTTACGGATCGCGGCAAGTTCTTTCAGTAACAAGTGTGCCAACTCCAGCGGAAGCGGCATCAGGTTATCGGTTTCGTTGGTAGCGTAGCCAAACATCATGCCCTGATCTCCGGCACCCTGATCTTCCTTCTTTTTTCGCTCTACACCCTGATTGATATCCGGGGATTGCTCATGAATGGCTGAAAGAACGCCACAGGATTTGGCCTCAAACATGTACTCGCTTTTTGTATAGCCAATTTTACCGATTACTTCCCTGGCTATTTCCTGCACATCCAGGTATGCCTCTGATTTTACCTCTCCGGCAAGTACCACCTGACCTGTGGTCACCAGAGTTTCACAGGCTACTTTTGAATTGGGGTCATAAGCCAAAAAATAATCGATGAGGGCATCGGATATCTGATCGGAAACTTTGTCGGGATGACCCTCAGAAACAGACTCTGAGGTAAATAGATAAGGCATATCGGATTGTGTTATTTGAGTTATTTTGAATCTAAGCGCGCAAAGATAAAAAGGTTATGGGGATTTCAAGGGTTTAGGTATTCGCTTTT
>CAYTBO010000075.1:0-12802 GCA_964436055.1 uncultured Ohtaekwangia sp. | reverse complement strand
GCGCCAGGATCTGCCACACCCGGACAACCCGACTCTGAAATTAACCCTATCGGTTTCCCCTCCTCCAGTGGACCCATAAGCAAAGGAAGTTCTGCCTCAGTAGTATTTTTGTCGAGACAGTTAAAGTACAATTTCTCAATGCTGTCATAAATAGAAAGACTGCTCAGGTACCTTCGCGCCGTGCGAATATCCTCAACCAAAAAAAATTGAATCGGCCTGAGGATTTCCTTTACGTAAGGTGAGATAACTTTACCTGCAGTGCCTTCTGCAATGACGTTGGGTATCAGATAAAGTTTTCCTTTTTCTTTCATCTTGCTTAATTTGTGCCTGATATGCAGGTTGGAAAGTTACTGATGTTTAGCGGAGGCATTTTGCTGATCCTGGGGTTGCTCATCAGTTTTAGGGACCGCATTCCATTTTTAGGCAAGTTGCCCGGAGATTTTACTTTTGAAATGGGCAACACGAAAATAATTCTTCCCATCACGACCTCTATTTTGCTCAGTGTTTTGCTATCGATCATTATTTTGCTGATCAATCGGTTAAGAGGATGAATTGAGAAATCCCATTATGGTCTCAGTAAATTCCTTTGGCTGCTCGGCTTGCACCCAATGTCCTGTATTCAACGATACTATTTTGGCAGAAGGAAAGAATTGATGAATAATTCCTTCATCGCCCTTTGCAAAATAATCAGACTTTGCGCCTGTAATAAATAAAGCAGGGCCTTCGAATTTTCCTTCGAATTGCATTTCCGCACCCATGTCTTCAATATGCTCCCTCAACACGGGAATATTTATCTTCCATTCAAATTGCTGACTGTCGTCCCGGGAAAGATTTTTAAGTAGGAATTGTCTTACAGCAGCCTCTGGCACGTATCGTGAAAGTATTTCATCAGCCTGTCCCCTTGATTCCAGTTCATTCAGTTTAATAGCCTGAAGTCCCTCCAGTATCGAATCGTGGTGAGTCGGATACTTCTTCGGCACGATGTCTACCACAATAAGCGTTGATACCTTGTCGGGATACTTTACCGCAAAATGCATAGCCGTTTTTCCGCCCATGGAGTGACCTAGAATAATGGGATCTTTCAATCCTTGGCTAGTTATTAAGGTGTTTAAATCTTCCGTCAAGGCTTTATAATCATGAACCTGATGATGCGGAGATTGTCCATGATTGCGTTGATCAACAACCAGAACACGATATTGCTCAGCAAATACTTTGGAAAGGCTGTACCAATTGTCGGATGAGCCAAATAATCCGTGCAAAATGATCATTGGTTGTCCTGCGCCTAATTCCCTGAAAAAAAGTTTTAATTGATGCTGCTTCATTAGCACAGGTTATTAATAGATTCGTAGTGAAGATACGAATGCCTCATTTTTTCGTAATTATATTTGTTTTTTTAGCGGCAGCAAAGGTACGGTATAAGCCAAAAAATTCATCATCAACTATGGAATTAAAGAATGGTGCATATCAGGTTCAAGGCGTTAACCTGTTGGATGTTTGTAAAGAGTTTGGGACACCGGTATATGTTTATGATGCGGTTAAGATTTCTGAACAAATTCAAAATCTAAAAAATGCTTTTTCGGAAAATGAAGTAAAAATCAAATATGCGGCAAAGGCACTTACCAACCTTTCTGTTTTAAAACACATTCATGATCAGGGTTGTGGAATAGATGTGGTGTCAATGAATGAAGCGAGATTGGCTATCAAGGCTGGTTTTTCTCCTAAAGAAATCATGTTTACACCAAGTTGTGTTCATTTCGATGAGATTATTGAAGGTGTTGACATGGGTGTATACATCAACCTGGACAATCTTTCAGTGCTGGAGAAATTCGGAAAGAAATACGGAAACCGCTATCCGTGCTGTATAAGGCTCAATCCACACATTCTGGCCGGTGGTAATTATAAAATCTCTACAGGACATGGAAATTCAAAATTTGGCATTTCTGTTTTTCAGATGCCGCAAATCCTTGAGATTGTTAATCAATACAAAATAGACATCAATGGGTTACACATCCATACTGGCTCAGAGATTTCTGAAACAGACGTTTACCTGAAAATGTCGGAGATACTCTTTGGCGTAGCAAGGGATTTCCCGTCTTTGAAATTCATAGATTTTGGCAGTGGCTACAAAGTAGCTTATCGCGACAATGACAACATAACCAATATGTATGATCTCGGTTTGAAATTGGGTAAAGCTTTCAGGGAATTTTATGAAAGTTATGGCCGAAAGCTAGAGCTGTGGGTGGAGCCGGGCAAATACCTGGTTAGCGAAGCAGGTTATTTGCTGGTTCATACCAATGTAGTCAAATCAACTCCATCCGTCACTTTTGCCGGTGTTGACTCCGGGCTCAACCACCTGATCAGACCCATGATGTATGATGCCTACCACGAAATTGTGAACATCTCTAATCATAAGGGAAGTCAGAAAATGTACACCGTAGTTGGCAATATTTGCGAAACAGATACGCTGGGATCCGACCGCAAACTCAACGAAGTGCGGGAGGGCGATATTCTGGCGATCAAAAATGCTGGAGCTTATGGTTATTCCATGGCATCCACTTTCAATTCGCGATTGCGCCCGGCAGAAGTGATGATTAAACACGGCAAAGCAAAACTAATCCGGCACAGGGATACTTTTGAAGATTTGTTGCGTGGGCAGGTAGAATTAGATTGAGGTGAAATCCAACCCATGAAGGATCAGAATAATTTTGACTTGATCGTTGTGGGTGGCGGTGCTGCAGGATTCTTTGGAGCTATTCAGACGGCTGAGCACAATCCCTCGCTTAGTATTTTGATTTTGGAAAAATCCAATAAATTGCTTTCCAAAGTGCGCATATCCGGGGGAGGACGCTGCAATGTTACGCATCATTGTTTTGAACCTACCACTCTTTCAAAACATTATCCACGAGGTCAAAAGGAATTAAAAAAATTGTTCAGGCAGTATCAGGCCGAAGATGTAGTTGGCTGGTTTGAAAAACACGATGTAATGCTAAAAGTGGAGCCCGATGGGAGGATGTTCCCTGCAACCAACCGATCAGAGACAATTATTAATTGTTTCATACGAGAAACGACACGATACAACATCGAAATTCAAACAGGAGTTGAGGTGATAAAAGTGGAAAGAGGCGACAAAGAGTTTACAGTCTACTCAGAAGATCATATTGAATATCAAGCAAAAAAAATTCTGATAGCCATAGGTGGCCATCCTAAAAAAGAATTTTACAGATGGGTAGCTGCATTTGGTCACACGATTCACGATCCGATCCCTTCTCTTTTTACGTTTAATGACAGTGCTAATCAGTTCAAAGATCTTATGGGTGTTTCGGTGCCCAATGCATCGGTGATGATTGAAGGAACAAAATACAAGCAACAGGGACCAGTGCTGATAACCCATTGGGGACTGAGTGGTCCTGCCGTTATCAAACTTTCCGCCTGGGCTGCGACTTATTTGTTTTCAAAAAATTACCTATTCACAGCCCTGGTGAATTGGCTGGGTGAGACTGGGGAGGAGGACTTGAGGCAAAAACTTATTGTGCATTCCAAACAACATCCTAAACAAAAGGTGATGGGCACCTCGCTTTTTGAATTTCCACATAGGTTGTGGATTCGATTGTGTGAGTTGGCACAACTTGATGAGCAAAAGGTTTGGTCGGAAATCTCAAAAAAACAATTGAACAAACTAATTGAAAACCTCATTCGATGTCGATTTGAAATCAAAGGGAAGACTACATTCAAGGAGGAGTTTGTGACTTGTGGAGGTGTAAAATTGGAAGAGATTGAGCTTCAGACGATGGAGAGTAAAAAAGTGAGCGGACTTTACTTTGCAGGAGAAGTGTTGGATATTGATGGTGAGACAGGTGGATTTAACTTTCAATCCGCGTGGACTACTGCTTACGTTGCAGCCAGGGCTATTTCGAAAGTTCGTTGATTAATAAATGAAAAGACCCAATTTATCGTTGTGCTATTTTTAAATATCATGTGTATATGGCGAAATTGGAACAGCCTCTTTGATTCTGACAGAGTAGGTGAACAAGGATCAACCAATGGGATAAAGTGGTAAAAAAAGAGCCCCGAAATCGTTAACTTTGTTGAATCAAAATACTTGCATTATGGGATCAGCACAAATCCGGGAAGAATTGCATCAGTTTATTAACAGAGCTGATGAGCGTGTCTTAAATCTGATGTATGGCATGATGAAAGCAGATAGCGAAGATGGTGACTACACACTCAGTGAAGCCCACATCCAATTATTGGATGAACGATTGGCGGCACATCAATCATCACCGAAAGAAGGATCTACATGGGAAGAAGTTAAGACGCGTATTAAGAAGGCATGAACTATCAATTAGTGATCAAGCCATTGGCAGAAAAAGATATAATAGAAACATATGGGTGGTACAATCAAGAACAAGGAGGACTTGGTGATATTTTTTTAGATCAACTTGAGAGAAGTCTTGAGTTTATAAAAAAAAACCCTGCACAGTACCAGATCAGATATAAAGAAGTTAGGATGGCTAAGGTTAATCGTTTTCCAGTCTGTTTACATTTTACGATTGAAGAAGAGACCGTTTTTGTTCACGCAGCTCTTAGCACGAACCGCGATCCCCAGCTATGGAGAAAGAGGTAGCGTCCTCTTCGAGAGATGACTTTGAAGTATGGTTCAACTGACTTTGCAAAACGTAACACTCCATAAAACAAATGCCGGTCAAGCCGGCATTTTTGTGGTGACGGAGGGAATTGAACCCCCGACACAAGGATTTTCAGTCCTTTGCTCTACCAACTGAGCTACGTCACCAAATTTGTGTTTAGCATCCTTGATTTTAGATGGGGCACAAAACTAGACAAATTTAGTATTGTCGCAAAAATTGGGTATATTTTTCTGGTTAAGACCATTCTGTAACCTATTTTCGCTCTATGGCCTTTCTTCAACAATTTCTTTTCCTCATTACCCTGGTGGTGGCAATATTCCTTATCAGAAAACGGGTTCTGAGAATTAAGTCCAACATCCAATTAGGCAAGCGGACTAACCTGACTGGAGACCATAGCGAGCGTTGGAAAAACGTTTTGCTTGTTGCGTTTGGCCAAAGGAAGATGTTTAAACGGTTTATTCCTGCTTTTTTTCATTTCTGGATTTATGCAGGGTTCCTTATCATCAACCTGGAAGTGTTGGAATTTGTATTGGATGGAATCATGGGGACGCATAGAATTTTTGCCCCTTTTCTTGGCCGCGTTTATCCCCTGCTCATGAACTTCTTTGAATTTCTGGCGGTGGCCGTATTATTGGCTTGCGTCATTTTTCTTATTCGTAGAAATGTAGTTAAAGTGAAGAGATTTTGGTCTTCTGAAATGACATCCTGGCCAAGACTGGATGGTAATCTTATCCTGGTTGTGGAGATCGTGCTGATGATGGCTATCCTTACTATGAATGCGGCTGACCAACTCCTGCAAACCCAGGACGAACACTATGTGCAGACAGGAAGATTATTTTTTAGTTCTTTTCTTATGCCCTTGTTTGAAAACCTCGATACAAGCACACTAATTTTTGTAGAGCGCTTTGCTTGGTGGTTTCACATCATTGGCATTTTAAGTTTTGCCCTTTATGTCACTTACTCCAAACACCTTCACATATTTTTAGCTTTTCCGAATACATTTTTTGCAAGGTTGGAGGCCAAAGGTCATATGAACAATATGCCAATTGTAACAAATGAAGTTAAGTCCATGTTGGGACTGGCTGAGGCAACAGCAACAGCCGGAGAACCTGGTAGATTTGGGGCTAAAGATGTAAATGATCTTAGTCGCCATAATCTGTTGGCAGCCTATGCATGTACTGAGTGTGGCCGATGCACTTCTGAGTGTCCGGCAAATAGTACGGGCAAGAAACTTTCTCCAAGAAAAATAATGATGGATACGCGTGACCGGATGGAAGAAGTGGGGAATACCCTGGCAAAAGGAGGAAAAGGTTTTGAAGATGGTAAATCCCTATTAGGAGACTACGTAACGAAGGAAGAGATAAATGCATGCACGAGTTGTAACGCCTGTGTAGAAGCTTGCCCGGTCTTGATCAATCCGCTGGAAATCATTTTAGAGATGAGGAGATATATAGCCATGGAGGAATCTGGCTCACCGCCACAATGGAATGCCATGTTTCAAAATATTGAGACCAGTTTTGCGCCTTGGAAATTTCCACCCAGTGACCGGTTTAACTGGGCCAATGACTTTAAAAATCAAGTATGAGCGATGTAATCGATCAGGTACCTACGATGGCGGAATTTGCAGCTAGAAATGAAATGCCTGAGGTGTTATTTTGGGTAGGCTGTGCCGGCTCATTTGATGATCGGTCTAAACGCGTAACCAAAGCCTTTGTGAAAATCCTGAATGCTGTGGGGACAAAATTTGCAGTGCTTGGTCAGGAAGAAACCTGCACCGGTGATCCCGCCCGGAGAGCAGGCAATGAATTCCTTTTCCAGATGCAGGCCATGAACAACATCATCGTAATGAATGGTTATGGGATAAAAAAAATTGTGACAGCCTGCCCGCATTGTTTCAATACTTTAAAAAATGAATATCCGGAACTAGGCGGAAAGTATGAAGTTATCCACCATGCAACATTCCTTCAACAGTTGATCAATGAAGGAAAAATAAAAATGAAAGAAGGAGGTGAATTTAAAGGCAGGAAAATCACTTACCACGATTCATGCTTCCTGGGAAGAGCCAACGGTGTGTACGAGGCGCCACGGGAAGTGCTGAAAGTCCTGGATGCTGATTTGGTGGAAATGAAGCGTTGTCGATCAACAGGCTTGTGTTGTGGAGCCGGTGGTGCACAAATGTTTAAGGAGCCGGAACAGGGGAACAAAGACATTAATGTGGAACGCACAGAAGAAGCACTGGAAACAGGCGCTACAACAGTGGCCGTTGCATGCCCATTTTGCATGACCATGATGAGCGATGGCGTAAAAAATAAGGAAAGGGAGAGCGAAATTAAGGTGAAGGATTTGGCTGAACTTATTGTCGAAGCTCAGGGTTTGTAAATAACAGTTTAACAGAATTATGTTTATACCATTTGATAATATATCGGCTGATGCGAGGGTTTGGGTTTACCAAATAAGCAGGGCGTTGAATGCTGATGAAATGAAGTTAGTAGAATCAACAATGGAGGCGTTTTGTCAAGCATGGCAAGCACATGGCGCTCCACTTGCTACATCCTATCAATTGGCTCATGATCAATTTTTAATTCTCGCTGTGGACGAAGGGTCTGGTGGAGCGAGCGGCTGTTCTATAGATGGCTCTGTGCGCGTGTTGAAGGAATTGAGCCATCAGTTGGGCGTTGATTTTTTTGATAGAACAAAAGCTGCCTTTTTGGTTGATGATAAAATTTCAGTCTACCAGCTGTCTCAATTGAAGGAATTGTTTGCGGATGGCACGCTAAAGGCCAATGACATGGCGTTTAATAATCTGGTGACAACCAAAGGTGAATTGCTGCGAAGCTGGAAAGTGCCAGCAAGTCAGTCATGGTTATCCAAATATCTACCTAAAAAGGCGTTAGCCTGAGAGCCGTTACTTTTTTGTAATTTTATCCGCTTTTTGGAAGGAAATATGAGGTTACAAATTTTTGTATTATTAATGATCATGCTGCTTTTGGGTTGCGGCCCAGAGAAAAAAGCAATGAAATCTTTTAGGTTTGGAAAATATCAATCCGTCATTAATTATTATCAATCGGTTTTGGCCAAAGATCCCAACAACAGCAAGGCTAATTACTACATCGCAGAGTCTTATCGGTTGACCAATCGGATAAAGGAGGCAGAACCTTATTATGCAAAAGCCAAGGGAAGGGATGTGAATCGTGATTCGGTAATGCTACACTATGCCCATACACTGAAAGCCAATGGAAAGTATGAAGAAGCCAAATCGCAATTGGAAGATTTAGCTTTGAATGTAGAAAATGAAGATTTTAAAGGACGGGTGCAA
Source organism: uncultured Ohtaekwangia sp. (assembly GCA_964436055.1). Classification (GTDB taxonomy): domain Bacteria; phylum Bacteroidota; class Bacteroidia; order Cytophagales; family Cyclobacteriaceae; genus ELB16-189. Next base: position 4,840 of record CAYTBO010000075.1, on the reverse strand, counting down.
CGCGAGATTGATGGATTGAATTATATCAATGAGTTGTCTAAAAAGCAAAGCTATTATAAAGTAAAAAGCCTGGATGCATTGAACACCCCGCAAAGTGAGTATTCTCCTGCTTATTTGAATGGTGAGCTTTACTTTACAGCAAGCCGGGATGATAATCGAACTTACCTGGCTACGGGCACGCCATTCACCAAGTTATACAAAGCTAAAACTTCCGGTGCCAATGTGGATGCTTCAACCATTGAACCCCTGCCAGACCTTATCAACACACCGAATGTAAATGATGGGTGCGTTGCGTTCTCTCCTGATGGCCGGATCATGATTTTCGCAAAAGGAAATTCAGGTAAGAAAAAGGGAAACCCCGATGTAGATTTATATATGTCGCGATACAGAAATGGCCAGTGGGAGGAGCCTATCCAACTCAATATCAACCTGCCTGATTCATGGGAGTCAACACCAGCTTTTGCCCCGGATGGGAAAACCCTGTATTTCTCTTCCAATAGAAAAGGAGGATTTGGCGGATTGGATATTTATACAGCTCGAATGGATTCAAGAGGAAGATTTTCCCGGGTAAGGAACATGGGTCCTGATATCAATACATCGGGCAATGAATTATTCCCTTATGTGAGCGAGAGCAACAAGTTGTTTTTTGCTTCCGATGGTCATCCGGGCTTTGGCATGTTGGATTTGTTTGAAGTAAAACGCGCCAACGGCAGGGACGTAGTTGAAAACCTAGGGCAACCGATGAACTCCACTGCGGATGATTTTGGAATTTTCCTATTCAAAGCCGATCGGGGATTTTTCACTTCCAATCGCGAGGGGGGAAAGGGGGATGATGATATTTATACGTTCATCAATGAAGATCCTAACCTTCGGGTTGTGAATTATTTCCTACAGGGAGTAACTATGACACCAAGGCAAGATAGTATTTTGGAGATATTGCCCAATACCAAGGTAACACTCCTGGATGGACGGGGCGAACTGATGCAGGACTACGTAACCGGCAACGATGGGAAGTTTTTCTTTCGGGTATATGAGAACGAGAATTATACAATGGTAGGTGAAACAGATGGCTACCTGGTAAAAAGACAACCCTACACAACTTTCGGTAAATCGGTACCTCTGGAATCATTAAAAGAACTGGTTACCAACATCACCCTGGACACCATTATGGTGCTTGATAAGTTGGAGAAGAATAAAATCTTCATGCTCAACAATATTTACTTTGATCTTGATAAATCAGACATCCGGTCAGATGCGGCCAGGGAGTTGGACAAATTGGTTGATCTTCTAACTGACAATCCTGAGATTAAAATTGAAATGGCATCGCACACGGATAGTATCGCATCACGTGCTTACAATATGCAGCTATCTCAAAGACGAGCCGAATCAACCGTATCATACCTGATCAGCAAGGGCATAGCGCCAGACCGTTTGGTGGCCAAAGGATACGGTGAGGAAAAACCTATAGCTCGCAACACGAACCCGGACGGAACCGACAACCCGGATGGCAGACAGCGAAACCGCAGGACGGAATTTAAGATTCTTGAAATCGGAGTGGTGCAGAAAAAGAATTTTGATGAATTTGATGAAGATAAGTATTTTAAGAATGAAAATTGACTTCATTAATTTTAATATAATCCTTTAGGCGGGAGTAAATTCTCGTTTCATTTGTTGTAGCTTTATTGTAGTCTTAACATTTCAATTACACAGAGGTCAATAGCAGTTTGACTGGTGTTGATAAATCCATTGATCTTATGAAATATATTTTTTCTTTAGCCGTACTCATCGCTTTATTAACCTTTATGTCTTGCAAGGATGATGAAGTGCCACCGGCAATTATTTCGTTTGAAGAAACATCTACCGTAATTGCTGAAACGGCCGGGCAGGCCATCATAGAGATTGTTCTTGACAAACCGGCTCCCGGTAATATTGTTGTAAACTATACGATAGCAGGAAGCGCTACGGCCGGTGAAGATTTTGAAGCGCCTGGTTCTTTTGAAATTGCTGTAGGAGCTTCCACTGCCGAATTGATCATCACTATAATTGATGATCAGGTCTTTGAATTTGATCCGGAAATAACTGGTGTTTTTGGGGAATCTGTTGTGATTACGCTTTCAGGGGTCACAGGCAATGGAAAGCTTTCTGAAACTGCGGAGGAGATAACGCATACATTGATTATTGCCGACAATGAGCAGGTTGCCAATTCAATTACTATTGAACTTAGTTGGGACGCTGGAGATGATACCGCAGGTGATGTGGATATGGATCTTCTTCTATTTCTAATAGATCCGGATGACGGACCACAGCTGATAGGAGCGTCACAGCAGATAGGAACTGATTTTGAGGGGATAGTTGTTGGTACGCCCGCACCTGATGCAACGTATGGACTTGCCTATCGATATTTTGAGGGAACCTCAGACAACCTTGAATTCAAAGTGAAATTTATCGCAGGACTGGGTGTTCTGCCTGATGGAGCGGCTACACGCGAATTTACCGGAATGTACACACTGGCAAATGTAAATGGAGATACCAGCGATGGAGCCACGGTACAAATTGTGCAATCATTCGTAAAGCAAGGAGCGAACTACTCTTCCTTTAGCGAGATCGAAATTCCTGAGTCCGGAAGCAGAGGTGTTCGCAGAACGGGGACAGTAAATGGGAAAGGACTTGGTATCCCTCGAATTGTTAACTAAAATCAGGAATACGAAAACACGCCATAGTTGCCCTTTATGGTCACCATTTTACTTGGAGCAGACTCAACACGCCCAATGATTTGAGCTTCTACACCAAAGTTTCTTGAGATAGTGATAACTTCGTTGGCATATTTTTCTTCCATGTATATTTCCATCCGGTGACCCATATTGAACACCTTGTACATTTCTTTCCAATCGGTGCCGGAAGACGATTGAATCAACTTGAATAATGGAGGTGTTTCGAAAAGATTGTCTTTAACGATGCAGAGGTTCTCTACATAGTGTAGAACTTTGGTCTGTGCGCCACCACTGCAATGGATCAATCCATGAATCTGCGAGCGAAACTTTTTTAAAACTTCGATTACTACCGGGGCATACGTACGTGTTGGCGACAAGACCAGCTTCCCCACATTCAATGATACGGTTTCAATTGAGTCTGTTAATTTATATTGACCACTGTATACCAATTCTTCTGGCACTTGAGGATCATAAGACTCAGGATATTTGTTTCTATACTCTTTAGAAAACACATCATGCCTGGCGGATGTAAGTCCGTTGCTTCCCATTCCTCCATTGTACTCCTTTTCATATTTTGCTTGTCCAAATGAAGATAATCCAATAATCACATCACCTGCCTTAATTTTTTCATTGGAGATTACGTCACTGCGTTTCATTCTCGCAGTCACCGTACTATCTACAATAATTGTCCTGACCAGATCGCCTACATCCGCTGTTTCCCCGCCCGTGCTTCTGATCTGCACACCGTGCTCCCGCAGCATCTCCAATACCTCTTCAGTACCTGTAATGATAGCGGAAATCACCTCTCCGGGGATCAGATGTTTGTTACGTCCAATGGTGGAGGAAAGTAAAATATTGTTGGTAGCACCCACACAAAGCAGATCATCCACATTCATAATGATGGCATCTTGTGCAATGCCTTTCCACACAGACAAATCTCCGGTTTCTTTCCAGTATATATAAGCCAGCGAAGATTTGGTGCCGGCACCATCTGCGTGCATCACCGTACAAAAGTCTGGATCACCGGCAAGGTGATCCTCTACAATTTTACAAAATGCTTGTGGGAAAAGTCCTTTGTCCAATTTGCTGATGGCCTGATGCACATCTTCTTTGGATGCGGATACGCCTCGTTTATCGTAGCGGCTGGACATTATTCAAATTTTTATCTTGATAAAACTCAAAGTTATGTATTTTGAAGCTTGAATAATCTTGAATTTTGGAGATTTATAAATGGTTAACCCTAATGGGCTTACACAAAGTAATCTACTTCACTAATTCTTGTCTCACAATTGACTCTATTCCAATAGGTTATTAATGCGTCCTTACTATATTGCCAATCAAATCCCTTTATAGACTTAAAACGATTCATTAAATAGCTCACCATTAACGATCAGACGATCAACTATAAGCAGATGCTAAGGGTATCTTATATAGGATCACTTAAGAGGTTTTTCTGCTTTGGTTTTTGCTTTTTTAATTTTTTAATACTCTCAGGTCAGGATTTTAAACAACCTGTGTCAAACAAAGAGTTTAATAAAATCTTGTCAGAGTCGAGGGCAAATAGAAATCCAAATAACGCTGTTTTGCCATTGATTAAAACCCTACAAGAGAGAACTATCTTAAATGATTCTTTGAAGGCTGTTTTGTTTTTAGAGCTCGGTGTAAACTATGGCAAATTATTTCTTAATGACACAGCCACATATTATTTAAGTAAAGCATTGCAATTGGTCAAGCCAAATCCATGGCCGCTGCTTGGTGTAGAAGTTTATAATAGTATGGGAAATCTTGCAAGAAACCTTAGCCTGAATGAACTCGCATTGCAGTACTATGATAGTGGTTTAAACGCCTTGGGTAAGCTAAGCACAAGAGAACGCTTTGTCATTGAAAGTAAACTGTTGGCAAATATTGGGGGTATTCATTATGATCTGGAAGAATATGATAAATCAATGGAATATGCTGAGCGTGGAACCCAAGTAGTTCTCGAAAATGAGTTGCACGAAAGGATAAAGTATTGCTATTTGACAATAGCCTTTGCGGCACGGGCTCTGGGACAGCATGAAAAAGCACTGGTAAATAATAAAAAAGCACTGAAAATTATGGAGGAAGAATCTGATTCTTCATTGCTTGCC
>CAYTBO010000074.1:0-16042 GCA_964436055.1 uncultured Ohtaekwangia sp. | reverse complement strand
CAAGGCAATAAAAAAGATTTTGAAGCACATCTCAGAAAATATACCAGCGTGCAATCATTTTCGATAGAAAATATAGCGGACACACTTGGGCTTAAGGACAGTTTAAGGGCATATGATTTGGTTATCGTTTCACTTTATTCTATTCCGCAAAATCAAAAATCTGGAATTCTAAACTGGTTGAACGACTTGCAAAAATCGCAAAAAACAATTTTGTGTTCTTTTGGTAATCCCTATGACTTAAGAGTACTTGATTCTCCATCAACCTTGCTGATCGGGTACACTGACGAAGGCCCAATGCCGATGCTAGCCGCACAAACAATTTTTGGTGCACACAGGGTGATGGGAACACTTCCACTCACATTGAATGAATCGCTAACAGAAGGAATGGGCATTCCAAATCAAATGTTGGATCGGCTGGCGTACGGAATTCCAGAGCAAGTCGGTATGTCTGGTGATGTTTTGAAAAAAATCGATGATATCGTAAGACAGGCAATTGATTCAGGCGCAACACCCGGATGCAATATTATTGTTGCGAGAGATGGCATGGTCGTATATCAGAAAGCAATCGGCTGGAAAACTTATGAAAAGACAGACCCTGTGACGGAAGAAACAATTTATGATCTGGCTTCTATTACCAAAGTAGCCGCTACGTTGCAAACGGTAATGTTTATGCACGACAAAAATCTCATTGATATAAATAAAAAAGCTTCTTTCTATTTACCCGAATTAAAACAAACCAACAAAGAAGATTTTACAATTAAGGACATTCTTACCCATCAGGCCGGATTGTGGCCTTACCTTCCGTTTTGGCAGCAGACGATGAAAGATGCCGATATGCTACCAACTTATTATAGCAAAGAAAAAAATGCAGACTATCCTTTCCCTGTTTCCAGGGATTTATTTGCCAACCGCGCAATGAAGGATAGCTTATGGACCTGGATAATAAAGGCCAAGGTACGTGAGAAATTACCACGCAGACCTTATGACTATACCTACAGTGATATGGGTTTTTACATTTTACAGCACCTTGCGGAAAAATTGCTAAATCAACCGTTGGAAGATTTTGTATCACAAAACTTCTATGAACCACTTGGCGCTGTTACGACAGGCTTCTTACCGTTGGAGCGATTTCAGGAATCTCAAATTGCTCCTACAGAAGCTGACATGCAATTCAGGAAAAGTACGCTGGTCGGCTATGTACACGATCAGGGGGCGGCAATGCATGCTGGTGTGGCCGGACATGCCGGGCTCTTTAGCAATGCCAATGATCTGGCTAAGCTTGGACAAATGTGGTTGCAAAAAGGTAGGTATGGGGGATTGGAATATTTGAAACCAAATACCCTTGACCTTTTCACCTCCAGGCAGTTTGAAACCAGCAGGCGCGGTCTGGGATGGGATAAGCCAACCGTAAGTGATTGGAACGGTCCAACCTCACTTTTTGCATCTCCTGCTACCTTTGGTCACACAGGGTTCACGGGCACCGCTATTTGGGTAGACCCTGAATTCAACCTGGTTTTTGTCTTTTTATCCAATCGGGTATATCCGGATATGTTGAATACTAAACTATTAACGGGAAATATTCGTCCTAGAATTCAGGAGGTTATCTATCGGTCAATTTTTGAATACTGTAAATTCGGAAATTAAGTCAAAATCGAAACTAATCAGGCTCAAATAGAGTTTACAGTAACATAACGTTATGGCTAAAATGATCAAAATAGGAATTGTTTGCTACCCTACTTTTGGAGGTAGTGGTGTGGTTGCTACCGAACTGGGAAAGGCTCTTGCCCAAAGTGGGCACGAAATACATTTCATAACCTATTCGCAACCCAGTCGGTTGGATTTTTTAAATGAAAATCTCTTTTATCACGAAGTCGACATACGCACTTATCCTTTGTTTGAATATCCACCTTATGAACTGGCCCTTGCCAGCAAAATGGTTAGTGTAGTAAAGAATGAAAAATTGGATTTACTTCATGTACACTATGCTATCCCCCATGCTTCAGCGGCCTACATGGCCAAGCAAATATTGAAGACGCAGGGCATAGTTATGCCTGTGGTAACAACCCTTCACGGAACGGATATTACCCTAGTAGGTAAAGACGCTTCGTACGAACCTGTAGTTACATTCAGCATTAACGAATCGGATGGGGTAACGGCCGTTTCAAAAGACCTTCGCGAGCAGACCTACGAATTTTTCAATATCACAAAGGATATTGAGGTTATACCGAACTTTATCGATCTGGAAAAATTTAAGAAACAAAAGAAAGACCATTTTAAGAAGGCTATTTGTCCTAATGATGAAGCGCTCATAGTACATATATCCAATTTCAGAAAAGTAAAGCGCATTGGTGACGTTGTTGAGATTTTCAAAAATATCCGTAAGGAAATTCCAGCCAAGCTCCTCATGATTGGTGATGGCCCCGAGCGGGCGGTTGCTGAAGCTCAATGTCGTGAGTTGGGTATTTGCGAAGACGTTCGGTTCCTTGGAAAACTGGAAGCCATAGAAGAGGTGCTTTCAGTAGCCGATTTATTCCTGATGCCATCAGAAAAAGAAAGCTTTGGATTGGCGGCACTTGAAGCAATGGCTTGTGAAGTTCCCGTTGTATCATCCAATGCCGGGGGAATCCCTGAATTAAATATAAATGGAGTGACAGGTTTTATGAGTCCTATTGGCGATGTGGAAGCCATGACAAAAAACGCTCTCTTTATTCTGGACAAAGACAACCTGCCCACATTCAAGGAAAATGCACTTAAGCGGGCAAAAGAGTTTGATATCTCAAGAATATTACCATTGTATGAAAATTATTATCAAAAAGTAATGGAGGGGATTTCGATTAACGCTGGGGTGTGACAAAAATCATTTTTTTTACAATCTTTTAGATATTAATTCGTTGAATGGAGGAAGTTATGACAAAGGAATTAAGACCAAGAAATAAAGGGAGCAAACAACTATTTGAGAATCCAATACTAGAGAGGTTATCAAGAACCCACATAGCAATCCCATTAACCATTTTCTTTCTTTACTCTTCTGCGCTGTTGTATTGGAATGTAACCAACACCTCCCTTTCACCGGGCGTCTCTGTATTTATGTTCTCCGCTGGATTGATAGCGTTTACCTGGGTGGAATACCTGGTGCACCGTTACTTGTTTCACATGTCTACGTATACAAAACTTAGAGAAAAAATTCAGTATACCATGCATGGCATTCACCATGAATTTCCTAAAGAGAAAGATCGGCTTGCTATGCCTCCCCTGCTGAGTATTTCAATAGCTACACTTCTACTCTTTTTACTTCGTTTGGTTTTAGGTGATTTTGTTTTTTCATTCTTGCCCGGATTTCTGGTGGGTTATGCCCTGTATATGGCTATTCATTATATGGTGCACGCTTACCAGCCGCCAAAGAATTTTCTCCGCTATCTGTGGATAAACCATAGTGTACACCACTATAAGGACGGTGTTGGAGTTTATGGTGTGTCCTCTCCCCTGTGGGATTATATCTATGGTACAATGACGCACCAGCAATCAAGGTCAAATCAAGAAGCAACTTCTGCAGGGTAGAAATTGTACTACTGTTTTGAATGCGGGTACCACTAGCTGACTTTAAGACCTCAAATAGTAAAAGACTTTTTGTACTTTGTTCATCCATAAAAGGTAATCCTACTTTGACAGATCATAAAATGCTATGGATTAAAGTCCACCGAAAAATGAATTCTCTGTGATCTCTGTGAAATCCTTTGTGTTCACCGGGGTAAAAAATTCATGGAAATTTCAGTGACTTAAGAAATGAGGGTTTATTTCGAACAGAAAGGGCAGAATATTGGTTTAAATTAGCATAGTTTACCAAAAAGAATAATGTTAGGTTATCGATTCTCAAAATATGCTCCGCCACCCGAAAACTCAAAAAGTGATTTTGACAAACTGCTGAAGATTTTTATGCAGTTGGTATTAATTACTTCCGGAAATGTAAGCGAGGCGCTGCAATGGCTTACCGAAGTGGATCGTCAACACGGCCTTACAAACGATAAGTACGGAATAGGGGATTTTGTTGAAGATTTGAAAGACAAAGGCTTTATCCGTGAGGAGGGACCAAAAGGTGAATTCAAGCTCAATGCAAAAAGTGAACAAAATCTTAGAAAATCCGCACTGGAAGAAATTTTTGGAAAGTTAAAAAAATCAAAAGGCGGAGATCACAAAACTCCTCATAGTGGTCGAGGAGATGAAGCCACAACCGATAGACGCGATTATGAATTTGGTGACACCTTGGAGCAAATAGCCATGACGGATTCCCTGAAAAATGCCCAGATCAATCACGGACTGGAAAACTTTCAGATGACAGAAAATGACCTTGAGGTATTGGAGAGTGAGTTCAAAACACAAACTTCTACTGTCTTAATGATCGATATTTCACATTCGATGATCCTTTATGGGGAAGACAGAATAACACCTGCCAAGAAAGTGGCGATGGCATTGGCCGAACTAATTACTAAAAAATATCCCAAGGATACGCTGGATATTCTTGTCTTTGGAAATGATGCCTGGCAAATTGAAATCAAGGATCTTCCTTATCTTCAAGTGGGGCCCTATCACACCAATACGGTAGCCGGTCTGGAGTTGGCCATGGACATCCTGAGAAGAAGGAAGAACTCCAACAAGCAAATTTTTATGATCACAGATGGTAAGCCCACCTGCATCAAACAGGGTATTCGGTATTATAAAAACAGCTTTGGACTGGATCCTAAAATTTTAAAACAAACATTAAACCTTGCAGGCCAATTGAGGAAACTTAAAATTCCTGTCACCACCTTTATGATTGCTACCGATCCGTACCTGAAAGCGTTCGTCAGAGAGTTTACCAAAGCCAATAATGGAAACGCCTATTACAGCAATTTACAGGGACTGGGAAATCTGGTCTTTGAAGACTTTAAAAGAAACAGGAGAAAAAATTTATAAGCGGAATAACCACATGACAGAAATCAAGAAGATCAGTACACTGGGGCAACTACGAAAAGAAGGTTATCAGCCCAAAAGTATTAAGGAAGAATTGAGAGCCAATCTGATAAACAAACTCAGAAATAAGAAAAACGTATTTGAGGGCATTTGGGGATATGAAGAGACTGTCATTCCTGATATTGAACGGGCCATTCTAGCCGGGCATGACATCAACCTTTTAGGTTTGCGGGGCCAGGCAAAAACAAAAATTGCCCGTCTGATGACCAACTTACTGGATGAATACATTCCTGTGATAGAAGGGTCAGAGTTAAACGATGATCCGATTAATCCGATTTCAAGATATGGTAGAGATAGGGTAAACGAGTTGGGCGATGAAACACCCATCGCCTGGTTGCACCGCGATGATCGTTATACCGAAAAACTAGCTACCCCGGATGTATCAATAGCCGATTTGATTGGTGATGTGGACCCAATCAAGGCGGCTGCGCTCAAGCTCCCCTATTCGGATGAACGTGTCATTCATTTTGGGTTGATACCCCGATCCCATCGGGGAATATTTGTAATCAATGAACTGCCGGATTTGCAGGCCAGGATACAGGTGGCACTATTCAATATCTTGCAGGAAGGTGATATTCAAATCAGGGGATTTAAACTCAGGTTGCCGTTGGACATTCAATTTGTCTTTACCGCCAACCCGGAAGATTATACAAATCGTGGGAGCATTGTAACTCCATTGAAAGACCGGATCGATAGTCAGATCATTACACACTATCCAAAAACAATCGAAATCGGAAAAAAAATTACGCAACAAGAAGCACAGATTAACGAAGTGCAAAAGAAACTTGTTTCGGCTTCCGAGATCATTAAAGACCTGGTAGAACAAGTAGCCATTGAAGCGCGTAAAAGTGAATTTGTAGATGCAAAAAGTGGTGTCTCCGCCCGACTTACCATTTCAGCCTACGAAAACCTGGTTGCTGCCGCGGAAAGACGAAGCATCCTTAATGATGAAAAATCTACTTTTATCCGATTGACCGACTTCATTGGCGTGATTCCTTCCATTACCGGTAAAGTAGAACTTGTGTATGAAGGCGAACAGGAAGGGCCGGGTATCGTAGCCCAAAACCTCATTGGCAAAGCCATACGAACACAATTTGTCCAATATTTTCCCGACCCGGACAAGTTCAGAAAGCAAAAAGAAAAGAGCCCTTACAAAAAAATTACGAATTGGTTCGGCGAAGGAAACACACTTGATCTGCTCCATGATATGCCGGAGGCGGATTACAAGAAGTCGCTTGAAAGAGTTCCCGGGTTAACAAACCTTGTCAATGAGCTTCATGGAGCCCATGATAGGTTTACCAAATTACTTCTGATGGAGTTTGCTTTGCATGGCCTGGCTGAATACAGTCAATTGAGCAAGAACAATCTGGTTAAGGGACTTCAATTCAAAGATCTGCTTAGCGGAATGTTTAGTCTGCCTGCAGAGCCGGAGGAGGAAGATGATGATGAAGATGGTAACCTTGGCGGAATGATGAATTAGCATTTAAATAATAATAGAAGCCATTGCAATATTTCCACCGCTTTTATTAGCTTTAGCTAACGAATTGATTTTGCGAAGACACGTTTCATACTTACAAGGAATTTTTAAACCATTGTAAGAGACGTGTCTTCGCATTTTTTTTGACTGGACTTTTAACCTTTTTTTGATCATGGCAAAAAGCAAAAAGGAGAATAAAATCTTTGTCCTCGATACCTCAGTAATCATCTACGAACACAACAGCATCCTTAATTTTGACGAACACGACATCGGCATTCCCATCACGGTGCTGGAGGAATTGGATAATTTTAAGAAAGGCAACGACACCAAAAACTTTGAAGCAAGAGAATTTATCAGGCTGATCGACAAACTGGCCAAAGACCAGATGTTGCACGACTGGAATCCCCTCAATGGAAAAGGAAAAGGATCCTTCAAGGTTTTAATGGATACGGGCTCCAACGGAACAATAGATGCCAATCGGGTTTTTGATGAAGACAAACCCGATCACCGGATTTTGAACTCTGCCCTTATGCTTCAACGAGAGCAAAAGGGAAAAAAAGTGATCCTGGTTTCAAAAGATGTAAACCTTCGGCTTAAAGCCAAGGCACTGGGACTGCAGGCCGAGGATTATACAACCGGTAAAATCCAAAACATCAATTCGTTGTACACCGGTAAAACGGTGATCGAAGATATCGATCCTAACATGATCAACTTGCTGTACGATAAGGGATATTGCCCTCCTGAAGATATTCTGGGAAAGGAACATCCCATGAAGAACCACTATTACATTTTAAAAAGTGGTAAAAAATCAATTCTGGCGTTTTTTAATTCCGCCAATGGTATGATCGAACAGGTAGAAAAAAGAATTGCCTACGGAGTTAAACCCCGCAACGCAGAACAGGCGTTTGCTATACATGCCGTATTGAAACCTGAAGTTAAACTGGTTTCCATTCAAGGTGTTGCCGGTACAGGTAAGACGTTAATTGCATTGGCCGCAGCGCTGGAGCAAAAGAGAGAATTCAAACAAATTTACCTGGCCCGTCCGATTGTCCCCTTGAGTAATAAAGATATTGGGTTTTTGCCGGGGGATATTAAATCAAAAATAAACCCATACATGGAGCCTTTGTGGGACAACCTGAAGTTTATTCAGAATCAGTACGGAGAAAACGACAAAGAATACAGCAAGATTTCAGAAATGATTAATTTTGAAAAATTAGTTATTACCCCTTTGGCATACATTCGCGGCAGGAGCCTCTCCAATATCTGTTTCATTGTCGATGAAGCGCAAAACCTGACACCCCACGAGGTAAAAACTATTATCACCCGTGCCGGCGAGAATACTAAAATAATTTTTACGGGAGATATCTATCAAATTGATACACCTTACCTGGATTCTCAAAGTAACGGATTGTCTAACCTGATCGATCGATTGAAGGATCATGAACTTTACGCTCATATTACACTGGAAAAAGGTGAGCGATCGGAGTTGGCTAATCTCGCAAACGAATTGCTGTAACCATAGTTATTTTTTCCCGAGTACCTGGAGCATGGTCTCACCAATCAGTGCGGGTGATTCTGCGACATGTATGCCACACTCCCGCATGATTTTCATTTTGGCTTCAGCGGTATCTTCCGCTCCCCCGATTATGGCTCCCGCATGACCCATTCTTCTGCCGGGAGGTGCTGTTTGGCCAGCAATGAATCCGACCACCGGCTTTTTAATTCCACTTTCTTTGAACCACCGGGCGGCAACAGCTTCATAATTTCCGCCTATTTCTCCGATCATTACCACACCATCCGTTTCAGGATCATTCAAAAGCATTTCCACAGCATCTTTTGTTGCCGTACCAATGATTGGATCTCCGCCAATTCCGATAGCGGTTGATACACCAAGGCCCGCCTTCACGATTTGATCTGCTGCCTCATAGGTTAGTGTTCCGGATTTAGACACAACGCCTATTCTTCCTTTTTTAAATACAAACCCGGGCATGATGCCTACCTTAGCTTCTCCGGGAGTAATCACTCCGGGGCAGTTGGGTCCTACCAGTATTGCACCTTTCTCTTTTACATACTTTTTTGCCGACATCATGTCCTTCACCGGAATACCCTCTGTGATGGCTACAATTACTTGAATGCCTGCCTCGGCTGCCTCAAGTATTGAATCAGCCGCAAATGCCGGAGGAACAAAGATGATGGATACATCTGCCCCGGTTTTTACAACCGCTTCTTTCACGGTATTAAATACAGGTCGACCTAAATGTTCCTGTCCCCCTTTTCCAGGGGTTACTCCGCCCACTACATTTGTCCCATACTCAATCATCTGTCCGGCATGAAAGGTTCCTTCTGAACCGGTGAAGCCCTGTACGATAATCCGGGAGTTCTTGTTAACCAATACGCTCATGATACTTAGCTTAGGTGGAACACAAAATTAGGATATTAATAATGTCATACAAGCGGCAGCATGCCCGCTTTGGCCTAAAAAGAAAGACCCCATCCGGTTAACGAATGGGGTCTGATAGTCCATTTATTTATCTTGTTATTCTTGTTTCTTGAGTTTATTTCTCAACAAGAACTCATCATACGCTTCTTTATAGGTTGTAACATCGGGAGCCATCTTTATAGCTTCCTCATAGGCTGTAATCGCATCAATATAAAGATTGTTTTCTTCATAAAATCCTGCCATGATAAACTTGTTCAGGGCAGTGTCTTCATCAACCACTCCTTTTATTTCAGCCAGTGCTTTGGTCACACGATCCTGCTCTGCGGCCGATAATTTTTTAATCAGGTGCTGTTCGGACTTCACTTTAGTATCTGCTTTTGATTTTACTTCGATCAAAATAGCCGATTCATTGGCAAACTTTTCATCAGTCAGATTGATCTCCACAGAATTTTCAGGCGTCTCCATCTTCATCAATTCATCGTCAAACATATTTTTGAAGGTGACGATATAAGGAGCTCCACCCTTCTCTGCGCTCCAATTGATAATCGCCTTTTTGCTAAATACCCCGGAATATTGATTCTCGGGAAGATAAACCTTAATATCCTCAAGCCCGCGGTGTACCGCTCCCGTAGCGCTTAGTCTGTTCTTTTTTGCCTCTGCGGAATTGCTGCTCAAAATAAAATCAGTGTATTTATTCAGAACACTTGCGCCACCACCCTGAACCTGGGCTGCCAGATCAGCAACTTTATAAGGGCCCGCCTGTTTTACCTCCAATGGCTTACCCGTTTTATGGATCAGTCCCAGATAAGCGTTTTCTGCCAATCTGACTTCATCCGATGATTGTAAACTCGCCCCTGTCTTAATGGCTTGCCACGAATCACCGCTTTTCACCTCATTAGTACCCTTATTGGCAAGTACCTTAAATGCATAGTCCTGTCCAAAAACTATGGAAACCGCCAAAACAAAGCCTAAGACTAGAATTAACTTGCTGTTTTTCATGATGTTATAAAAAATTTAGATTACTAAGTTACAAATTTAAATCTATTTATTCGGTGGTTAATACCCCGGATTTCCTTTTGGTAAGCCTGTCGCTAACCCACTCAATAAACTTCAAAATCACACTTTGATATAACTCAAAACACGTACCAACCAGGGCTAAAGCGGCTAGCGTAGAAGTCAGATTTAGCTTAAAGCTGTACCAATTGAAAAAGTATATCATTAGGAATGATATCAAAATAATTTGCAATAGCTGAATGATTACACTGACTCCATCAAACCAATCGGGTGATATTTTATAGATCCACCAAAATAATGCCACGTTTAGAAAACAAACGATAAAAGCAATTGCCCATTCTTGCCATTCCGCCATTTCTTCAATGTAGTCCTCAGCGAGAATCATGGAAATAATATTGGCATGAACGACAAGGCCATACATATCGGGATTCGCTTTGCCCGCATATTGCTTATTTAATGGGGTAAAAAATTTGTCATCCCATGAGGTATCCGAGAAATCATCTCCCATATAACCCATCAATATGATTTTGTCAGTGATAAGTGAAGTAAGAAATTCTTCGTTTAGCACCTGATACCAATCCAATGCAAAATAGCGACCTGCAAAAGATGAAGCGCCATACATATCTAAAATATTGCCCCTGTAGTTAATTACCTCTTCTTCGTTGCCACGATCCAAAAAACGTTGCGTTTTATCAGGATCAAAAACGTTTGCTACCTCAACCGCAAATGCATGGAGTGTGTCATTACCCACCTTTATTCTGGGTATAAAAGTTCTGCAGGCTTTAAAAGACTCTTGATTATCAGCGTCTGTTAGCAAGTTTGCATATCCCTCCAGGGCATATCCTCTGATGTCTTCATCCGTTCGTTCCAGGGAATCATATTCATCCACACTACCCAAATTGAACAAGGAATCCGTTTGTGTGACTCGGGTGACTAAAACAAAATTTTCAACTTCCGCGATTGCGTTGGCCAGCATCATATTGCCCATTACATCCGCCATGGGCGGGCAATTTATGGTATCTCTAAGTCCAAGAGGGCAATCAAAGTAGCTATCCATGCCTATCACTTTAGGCTTATATTTATTCAAAATCCTTATTTGCTCAGCGATTCCTCTTCTGGGTAAAGCGCCAATATTGACGATGACTACATTCGTATCAATAGTTGGATCGTTTCGCAATTGAGAAAAGGCTATATCGGTGAGCTCCACGTCTCCCAGGGCCTGGCCAAGCGGATCAAAGGCACTGAAGATTTTAAGATCAGTAATCTTCACAATGCCGCCCAAGGTCACGAATACAAAAAGGGTAGCTAAGGTGCAATCAAAGAAGAATTTTCGCATGAAAAGATTTAAAGCTTGAGTGCAATCAGTAAATTTAACCCAGTTTATTCATTAGTCCCAAATAATCAATAGTTTACTATCGAATGCCGACTAGAATAAATACATTCAGAGGAAGTCAGGACAATGAAAAAAATGAAATGGTGCTCGTTTTGAACCGATAAACATAATTTTCATTTGTCGTCGGTTTAAGAATTAACAATGGCAAGTCCAAAACAAAATTCTCCAACCACTAAATTCCGATTTACCGTGCAAGCCTATATCGAAGGCATATGCAATCATGACCGCATTATATTAAGCCGGGCCATCACACTGGCAGAAAGTAATTTGGAAGCTGACCGGCTGCTTGCGGAAGAATTAATTCAAGGCATTCTTCCTCACACCGGCAACTCCATTCGAATTGGCATCACTGGAATTCCCGGTGTTGGCAAGAGCACATTCATCGAATCCTTCGGAAAACAACTAACCTCCATCGGCAAGAAGCTTGCTGTGCTGGCTATTGATCCAAGCAGTAAACGTACCAAGGGAAGTATACTTGGCGACAAGACCAGGATGGAGGAATTGTCGAGGGATGAAAATGCTTTTATAAGACCCACCTCGGCCGGTAATGCCCTTGGCGGAGTAGCTAACCATACGCGAGAGGCAATACTTTTATGCGAAGCTGCCGGATTTGATGTAATCATTGTAGAAACCGTAGGGGTAGGCCAGTCAGAAGCTCACGTAAGAAGCATGGTTGACTTTTTTCTATTACTTCTGCTGGGAGGCGCCGGTGATGAATTGCAAGGCATAAAAAAGGGGATCATGGAAATGGCTGATGGGGCCGTGATCACAAAAGCTGATGGCGAAAATAAAAAGAGAGCGCAGCAAGCGCAAGCAGATTATCAGCATGCTTTACATCTCTTTTCTGCCCCACCATCCAAATGGATTCCAAAAGTTCTGCTCTCCTCTGCAATTGAAAAAAAGGGGCTTGTGGAGACATGGCGAATGATTGAAGACTTTGTAAGTCATACCACGTCAAATGGATTTTTCTTATCTCAACGATTAGATCAAAACATCGAATGGTTTCATGATGCTATCGATAACAGGCTAAAAGACGAAATCATGAAAAACCAAAACATAAGGAAAAAACTTGCCGAGACAGAAAAAAAGATAATGGCCGGTACGTTAAATCCGGGCGTGGCGGCCCGAAAAGTTGTAAATGAATTCATTGAAATAGTATCAACCGCCCGTACATAGATTACTCTTTTTTATTATCTTTTTCTTCGTTAAATCCGTATGGACAATGCCGGCAACTACTTTTACAGCAATAGCCCCGCTTGAGGTGATATACAGCGGTAAACACCATAAGACCACGCTCGAAATAGTAATCTTCTTTGGTTAATTCCAGGTTTGCGTTGTGTCCAGTCTTTTCTACCATTTAAAAATCGCCTTTATATAACCGCTTCTTCCCCGGGTAGCAAAACCATTGATCTCCTGGTAGTCCTCGTCAAACAAATTTTCAACCTGTACGGCAAGTCTGATCCATTTTCGCAATTGATAATTCACCCCGAAGTCGAACAAGCTATAGGATCTAATCTCAAGTGAGTTTTGAGCACCAAAGGGTCCCAACGATGGATCATAAAATGCATCATACCGTGCGCCAGCCAGTCGATGCGTCAATTGAATTGACATGTCCTCATTCCATTGATAGTGTAAATTCAAGTTTGATGTCAGTCTCGGTCTTCGCGGGAGGTTCTCTACCTCACTGTCCGAATTGAGGAAGGCACCATTGCTAAATAATTGCAGATGATGGTTGGCCGTATACTCGTTGGTAAGATCGCTTTGACTATTATCAATTGTTCCATTTAGCAACGTAACGTTACCCGAAAAGTCAAATTTGCCAAAGCCCAGCGATCCTGCAATCTCCACTCCACGTACACGCTGATCAGCAACATTTACATAAGAGTCACCGGCATAGTCCAAAAAACTCAAATCCTCGACTGCTGTAGTGTTGTTCCACAGGAAGATGTACTCAATAGCGTTGTTGGTTTTTGTAGAGAATACTGAAGCAGTAATAAAGCTACGCGCGGAAAATGTTTTTTTGAAACCTATTTCCGCAGATTGGGACTCTTCCGGTTGCAAATTAACGTTTCCGCGGGTAAACGTGTTGCCCGGTGTAGGATCAAACAGTTGAAAGAGCGAGGGTGCATTAAAGCCTGTGGAAAATGAAGCGTACAAAAGCATATTTTCATTAAGCCGCCAGGAAGGATTAATCTCGTAGGTGAAGAATGAACCAAATTTCGAATGGTTGTTGTATCGGCCGCCCACAGTCAATTGCAGTCTCGAGGCGGGGTCGAGATCAAAAGTTGCCTGACCAAATAAGTATCCAATATGCGAAGAAACATCGAGCGTGTCGTAGTTGACTATCGATTCAAATCCACCAAAATCGCTGGAGAAGAAATAAGTATTAAAATCCATCGACTCGCTGTAGCTACCCCCGCCGACTATGGCGGCCAGACGTGATGTCTTGAAATCAAGTTGTCCTTCATAGGTCTGGTGGTTTCCATTGTATTGACTGGTAAAGAAGCTGTGGTCATAAACCCCTGGCGCAACCAATGATGAGTCATTCACAATTGTTCTCCGAAGGTTGCTGGAAGAACCAACTACTTTCACCTGTACCTTTGAGCTGAGTAGATAGGCCCCCCCATAAGTCCAGAAGTTTCTATAAAATTTCAAATAACTATTGTCGTCATCAGAGAAAGCACCTTGATCAATATCCGCGTTCTGAAAAACACTGCGGTAGGAAACGAAGGCATCAAAATTTTCTCGTCTCATTCCAACTTTTAAAGTGCCGTCTGTTTTGGAAAAATCATCATTATCTGGAGCAAAAGATCGGTTAGCCACGGTGTCAAGTGATGCATTTAATCCATTTACATTTTGGTTGTACACAGAGCCATTTACATACAAGCCATTGGCTAGTCCGTAGGTCAGGTCAGCCTGTTGAGTAAAGTTGGAAGAGGAGTTTCCAAAACTGCCTCCAAGCAACGACACCGCCCCATGTAAGCCTCTGGCTGCGCTGGTTTTGGTAATAATGTTCACCACACCTCCCATTGCTCCGGATCCATAGAGGGTACTGTGAGAGCCTTTAAGAATTTCAATGCGTTCAACCTGGGCGAGTGACAATTCGGAAAGGTCTATAGCGTTGTTGGGTGATGAAGGATCGGTGATTCGCACACCATCTATCATCACCAGCACCTGGTTACTTGCAGCGCCACGCATAAAGAGGGCCTGATTTGTTCCAGGCGTTTGATTCGCACCCACCAGGTAGAGGCCCGATTGTCTTGACAGGAGGTCACCTACCGAGTTGTACACAGAGTTTTCAATTTGATCGCGATCGATAACATCAATCGTTCTTGGTATCTCTCCAATCTTACGATCCGTACGGGAAGAGGATATAACCACTTCCTCGAGGTAACGTATTTTCAAGGTATCGGTCTGACACCAGGCCGAAATGGATTGCATTGAACACATCAATGCGATGGCAAACTGGATAACGCTTCTCATAGCTTTTGTTGTTTAAGGTTTTTAAAAACACACTATGAGCTGTTGGAAGAAATGAAGAATAAACGGAATGAACCGCTACTCATCGCTTTTCACCCGAAAGCTCTGATGACGTTTGGAATACTGGCAGGTCTCCTGGCTCTCCCGATACTTGCGGCCTTCTCATCCCGATTTTGTCGGGGCAATGGCACTGGGTGCAAGTCAAAACTTCAAAGTGAAGTCGGGATTACAGTTGCGGGGACAGCTTCCGCCTTAAACGGAATTCCCTTTTAATCTTCCACATCGCTGGGGAAGAACCAACAATCCGTTGCAAATGTAATTATTTTATCAAACTTGCAAATATGATTCGGATAATGACCACGTTACTGTTGCCTTCTATCTTCTTTTACTCCTGTCAACAGGAAAAAAAGGAAAACGCTGAACATTTCCAGTATCCGGAATATGCAAAAGGATTCAGGATTAAGGAGAGTGAAGGGTACAAAGAAATTGAAGTTCAACAACCTTTCCCGGATGCAAAAGCTTCATTTAAATATCTTCTGGTTCCAAAAGATAGGGAAATCCCCACGCACCATACTGATGTTCAGGTAATCCGAATTCCTGTCGAGAAAATAATTTGCACTTCCACATCGCACATTGCTTTGTTGGATCTGCTGGAATCCACTCATACCCTGGCAGGGTTTCCCACTACTGATCTGATCAGTTCATCTGACACAAGAGCCCGCATTGACTCGGGATTGGTTGCTGATCTTGGCGTGGACAAGGAAATGAATCTGGAATTGCTCTATTCTCTACATCCCGATATGGTTATGGGGTATTCCATCACCGGCGACATGTTACAACTTTCCAAAATAAAAGAATTGGGTATTCCTGTGGTTATCAATGGAGAGTATATGGAAGAGCATCCGCTGGGCCGGGCCGAATGGATTAAATTTATGGCAGCTTTTTTAGGGAAGGGGGCTGTGGCAGATTCTATTTTTCAAAAAATTAAAAGTGAATATGAAAACAGCAAAGCCCTTATAAAAGACCCTGCCATCAGATCCACGGTGATGAGTGGCATCCTATATGGCGATGCGTGGTTTTTGCCAGGTGGCAAGAATTATGCCGCCAGAATTTTTAAGGATGCTGGTTATCGCTACTTATGGGAAGAAGATGTTAACACAGGTTTTCTGAAGTTAAGTTTTGAATCCGCGTATGCCACTGCGAAAGAGGCGGACTTTTGGATTGGCGTTGG
>CAYTBO010000073.1:0-16184 GCA_964436055.1 uncultured Ohtaekwangia sp. | reverse complement strand
CGAAGGAAGGAAACTACCGAAGGTTTAGTTCAACAAAATGTTTCTGCAATGGTGGCGGGACGTCAAGGTATGAAGTTTAGTTTTTATATTACGTTTGGCAACGTGGACAGGACGCGGTTTCAATAAGCCACCACTGCGCAAACACAAACGTTGGCAGCAAGGCCACACTGACGATTCGAGAATCCCCAAAAAGAAGTAAATTTGAGAATGATTCAAAGAGTATATATTGACACCTCAGTCATAGGCGGATATTTTGATGCAGAATTTGAACTATATACCAAATTGTTCTTTGAGAGGGTAGAACAGGGAAAATTTAAAGTGGTATTATCGGACATATTAACCACGGAACTCATTGGAGCACCTGAAGAAGTGTTGACTTTTTTTCATTCCATTCCCAAGGCCCAAATCGAGTATATTGACCAAACCATTGATTCTATTGAATTAGGAGAGGAATACTTAAATGAAGGAGTTGTTGGAAAAACAAGCCGAACAGATTGTAGGCATATTGCTTTGGCTACGCTTATTAATGCTGATATTTTGGTAAGTTGGAACTTTAAGCATATTGTTAACATTACAAGGATAAGAGGATACAACGCTGTTAATATTAAGAATGGACATCGAGTTCTAGAAATACGAACTCCAAGAGAAATATTAGAGTTATGAAAACTGAAATAAAAACGAAAAAGTCTTTTGACGCTGTTGCGTTCATGAGGAAGAGAAGAGATCAAATCTCAAAAGAGATAGAGGGAATGACTCCTCAAGAAGAGATTGAATACTTCAAAAAAAACGCAGCCAAACTCAAAGTCAAGAAGTAGATTGATAAGGCCCAGCTGCCAACACGGGTTTGGTAAAAGTGGCGGTTCAGTGCTTCTATGACAGTTTTGTGCAAGGTTCAAGTTTAGTTTTTCAAATGAAGTTTTGTGCTAAAATTAGCCACTACGCAAAGGCGCAAAACGTTGTGGGTCATGCCGCCCATATCACAGCACTTAAAAATTAGCTATAATATAACATCAATTGAAATAGATGTATAAGTTTAAAAGTTTACCTTTTTACGGTGAAAAATATCTATTTCCTATTATGTTTTATTTGCCTTTCTTGTAATGAAAACAAGGATTCTATCAAAGTAAAAGGTTCTGATACTGAGGTGAATCTGGCTGTTTCATTGGCTGAGGCATTTTATAGGCAAAACCCCGATATTTTTGTTTCTGTTTCAGGCGGAGGATCAGGCTTAGGGATTGCTTCTTTGCTTAATGGGAATGCTGATTTAGCCAATTCTTCAAGAGAAATAACAAGGGAGGAACTTCAACTTTTCAAAAATAAGAATTTACAATTAGATTCATTCATATTTGCTATAGATGCTGTAGCTTTTGTTACGTCCGATAAAATTCCAATAGACTCGATAAGCATATTCAATTTATCAAAAATATTAAGTGGAGAGCAAGATAATTGGCAGTTTTTAACGAATCGTAATCAACCTATCAATATATATGGCCGGCAGAGCAATTCAGGAACTTTTGAATATGTAAAACAAAAACTCAATATTAGGTTTTCGCCTTTTGCCAAACAAATGAATGGAAATGCCCAAATATTAGAGGCTTTAAAAGCGGATAACTCAGGTGTCGGTTATGTAGGTGCAGGATATGTTTTGGGTGATAATATAAGGGAATTGAAGATTTTAAAAATTTATAGTGGAATGAAAGCGGCCATTTCACCATTAGATGGTGAACAAATAAGATTGAGAAAATATTTCTTTCAGCGACCACTATATCAATATTATATAGCCAGTGAATATCAAAAAGTAAAACCCTTTTTAGATTTTGAAAAATCAAATGAAGGTATGAAAATTATCGAATCATCAGGCTATTATCCGGTAACGAATGAATAGTAAAAGTAGAGAGCTCGCAGACCGCATTTTAAAACTTTTTTTTAAAGGAACAGGGTTGATAACCATTACCATATTGGGTGGCATTTTTTTTATGTTGCTTTACAATGGAATTTCCTTTTTTATAGATATCCATCCCATAGATTTTTTTACAGGAAATCAATGGGATCCCGAAAACGAATTCAGTATACTTCCATTATTGGTAAGCACTTTATTTGTGGCTATAGGTTCTATGATTATCGCAGTTCCATTAGGGATTTTAACTGCATCCTATCTTTCCGAGCTTGCTCCCAAAAAACTACAAACTATTCTTAAACCAATTATAGAAATGCTGGCAGCTATTCCTTCTGTGGCCATTGGTTTTTTAGGAATCGTATTATTAGGTCCGGGTCTTTCATATGTATTTGGTATTCAAAATGGATTGAATGCCTTGAATGGTTCTATCTTATTAGCTATTATGGCTTTACCCACTATTATCACGATAAGTGAAGATGCCATTAATGCGGTTCCAAAATCACATCGCGAGGCTTCATACGCATTAGGCGCCAATAAATGGGAAACCCTATTTAAAGTAACAATACCAGCTTCAATGCCAGGCTTAGTTGCAGCGGTAATGCTCGGCCTGGGAAGAGCCTTGGGCGAAACCATGACCGTATTGATGGCTACCGGTAATGCTTCTGTAATGCCCAAAGGCTTTTTAGATTCGGTTAGAACCATTACCGCCACCATTGCTATTGAGATGGGTGAAGTTCCTTATCAAACTACACACTATTTTGCCTTATTCGCTATCGCCGCTATTTTATTTCTTATTTCATTACTCATTAACTTTTTAGGTGAATATTTTGCTCAACGTTTAAGAAAATTTCACGCATGAAATCCAAAACAGCCAATATATTCTACTGGTTTATACTGCTAGGAAGTACCTTAATGGTGTGCTTATTTTTAGGTGTTATTTTAGGGGATATTTTCAGTAAAGGGATATCGGCCATATCTGTCGGTTTCATTACCCAATTCCCGTCAGAAGGGATGACCAAAGGAGGTATCTTGCCGGCTATTGTAGGTACACTGCTTTTAACATTTATCACGACCTTATTTTCGGTTCCTTTTGGTGTGGCATGTGCCATTTATCTCAATGAATATGCTACACCATCGGCTTTAACTAATATTATCAGGGCTTCCATAAGAAACCTTGCCGGCATTCCTTCTATTATATATGGTCTGTTCGGTTTAGCACTCTTTGTTCAAACGTTAAGGTTAGGTACTTCTATTTTATCAGCAGGATTAACATTAGGATTGCTTTCTTTGCCATATATTATTACCACAACAGAAGAGGCTTTAAAAAGAATACCTAACAGTTTGCGAGAAGCGACATTGGCACTAGGTGTAACTCAATTTGAAACGATAAGAGATGTGGTGCTTCCTAAAGCACTACCCGGTATTTTAACAGGTGTGATCCTAACTCTATCAAGATCAGCAGGAGAAACTGCACCAATTCTATTTACAGGAGCTGCATTTTATATAAATGGTGCTATGGCTTCATTAAATAGCGAATTTATGGCTTTACCCTATCACTTGTATATTCTTTCTACTCAGCATTCATCCATAGAAATGGTAAGACCTTTGGCTTACGGCACCGCAGTGGTATTGATTAGCTTGGTTTTTTTATTAAACATAGTCGCGTTTTATATTCGATTTAAACACAGATCCCAAGATTAATATGGAGAATAGTAAGATTTCAGCAAAAAACCTTAATCTCCATTTTGGGAATGCACAAATTCTTAAAAATGTATCTATTGAATTTCCTAAGAACCAGGTAACCGCTTTGATTGGCCCTTCAGGTTGTGGAAAATCAACTTTATTGCGTTCGTTTAATCGTATGCATGATTTGTCGCCCGACGCCAGAATTGAGGGAACATTACTATTGGAGGATTTAGATTTGTATGACAAAAAGTGTTCGGTAACAGAGATCAGAAAAAGAATAGGAATGGTGTTTCAAAAACCTAATCCACTACCTAAAAGTATTTATGAAAACCTCGCTTATCCGCTAAGAGTTCATAACTATCCTAAAAATGAAATTTCTAGCCTTATAGAAAATGCACTAAGGGAAAGTTTTATTTGGGATGAAGTAAAAGATGACCTGAATAAACCAGCTGTAAAATTATCAGGTGGACAACAGCAAAGGCTTTGCATTGCACGCTCCGTAGTTCTTAGACCCGAAGTGATACTTATGGATGAACCTTGTTCCGCATTAGATCCAATTAGTACTCGCAAAATTGAGGAACTGATATTGAAATTAAAAGAAAATTATACTGTTATTATTGTTACTCATAATATGCAGCAGGCTCAACGAATATCAGATAAAGTAGCATTTATGTATTTAGGGGAACTAATAGAATTTGATAGTTGTGAGGTTATTTTTAATCATCCAAACCAAGAATTAACCAAACACTACATCAATGGACATTTTGGTTAAATAGAGAATCGTTGAAAGAATTTAAACATCAGCCAACAGCGTATTGTTAAAGCACATTATGCAAAAAATTCTGACCAGTATTCCAGCTCAAAGAGTATATTCATTTCTGATGACATTAGGTGAATGAATTTTATTGTTTCGAACTACGAGAAAAACATGAATATTGAGTGAAAACCGATAGAATAAAATTGATTCCGATCGATCACAATGATTTTGAAGTGTTTAAAGAAATAAATGCAAACGCATTTGTTCGCAAGTATCTCTGGGACGATAACATTATGCCTGATCAGGTTTTACGAGGGATCGTAAATGACGTAGAGCTGCATTTCAAAAATGACAAGTGGGGACTCTGGAAATTAATGTTGCTGGATTCACATGTGATAATTGGTTATGCCGGTCTGTGGCTGTTTTTTGACGAGCACCAGCCTCAGCTATTATATGCAATAGAGCCGGAATATACTGGAAAGGGCTACGCGACCGAATCAGCAAAGCTCATTATCGACTATGCATTCCAGGAATTAGAATTTGCCTATTTGGTGGCAACTATGGATAAGGCAAACGCTGACTCGCGAAGAGTCTGTGAACGATTGGGATTTAAACTTATGGAGGAAAGGGAGATTGAAGGCAAACCAATTGTATTTTATAGTTTGACAAATTCAAAAGACAAGTAGCACAAAATGCTAATTTGACACTGCCGTTACCCTAAACGCCATTGCTTATGCTTCATTCTCTCAACATTTTCTTCTTTGTTTTTCACACCGCTTTCACTTTTTTTAATATTGTAGGTTGGACTTTTCGTCAGACCAGAAAATTACACTTAATAACCATGTTGCTGACTTGTTTTTCCTGGTTTGTGCTGGGTATTTGGTATGGCTGGGGATATTGCTTTTGTACGGACTGGCATTGGCAGGTAAGAGAAGCCATGGGCTATTCCGATAAATCTAATTCGTATATACATTTTCTCCTCATGCACTTAACAGGAATAGACTTCAAAACGGATCTTGTTGATAACGCAACGCTAACGGTGTTTTTGTTTAGCCTGTTGGCCAGCGTATGGACAAACCGGAAATGGTTATTGAGTTTGCTAAAATAATTTCTCAGCAGGAGACGTTTCTTCCTTCATAGAAATAGATACAGTTGTTTTTCCGCTAGGTGAGTTTGATATTCACACGCATTGACCAGTTCGGTAGTTTACACGATCAGGTCGAAGTAACTACTCATCAGGGTTAGGTATTTTGATGATTCACTTAAGGCAAACTTCTTTTCACCGCTGCTCGCAGCGCTCCGGGCACGCAGGCAGTTTACCTTGGCCCTTACATTGGCCCTGTACATTTTGAAATAATTGAGCAGCTTCGTTTCATCTTCCGTCAGCATAAGTTCGTAAGCTTTGCAGTAGTGGTCAACGAAAAATTCCGAAAGGTCATTTCTTCCGGCTACTTCCAAATCCATAGCCATAAAAGCAATTTCATTCAGCAGGTCAATTTGACGATAGGCTGAATTAAATTCGATGCAATCGAAAATGATGGGTTCAGGCAGCAGAAAAACATTCCTGGTGTGGAGATCTCCATGAACATCGCGGATGTAGCCCCGTTCTACGCGATTAGCAAAAAGTTGTTTATGATTATTTACGAATTGATTGGAAATAGTAACAGCCTTATCCAAAAGTTCGACAGTTGACTTTTCCAGGTGCTCAAGCAGATATACCCTTTCCCGGGCCAGGTCATTGAACTTAGCGCATATCGTAGTCCCATTATGCAGTTTGACTACACCTGCCTTTTTATGGAAGACGGCAATGCGTTTAGCCAGCCTGTCAATATCTTCTTCGTCAACTTCATGGTTGGCAATTAACTTGTTCATTTGCCGGTCCGTTGGCAGTTTTCTCATCCGAATGGCATAGTCTATAACTTCACCTTGGCTTTTATCCAGACTCACCATGCCTTGATTCACAACTACAGGAACGATATCGAGATAAACATTGAATGTGAGCCGCCAGTTGAGCCTGATCTCCTCCTGGCAATAGTGAAGTCGCTTTTGTAGCGTAGAGAAGTCAAGGAAGGAATAATTAACCGGCTTCTTAATTTTATAAACAAACTCATCACACAAAATCACCCACGAAATATGCGTTTCAATCAGTTCTGGTTTTTTGCAGGCTTCAGGAAATCGACCCCTGCTCATCAGTTGGTTAATCTCTCCAGTGGTCATATTCCCAGGTAACGTTTTGCTTTTGCCAACATATCATCAATGTTTGTATGGGTCGACTCTATAACAAGATGATTTTCATGTAAGGGTTCCCACTCTTTTTTAATTTGTTGGTGTACCGAATAATCCGCTTCGCTGAATGTACGCGGCTCAGCCAATCGCTCTTTTATGATAAGATCTGCTGCCATGATCTCAATAAAAAAATGATTGGGGATCTTCAAATAGGGTTCGCGAAGTGCCTGCTTATAGTAGGTTGCATCGATCACCAGGCCCTTACCTTTCAGGAAGGCATCTTTTGCCATTCTTAAAATCTCATCATACACTTTTTTCTTCTCAGCTTCCGTATAGGATCTTTCTTCAAATAGCTTCATGCGCACCTGGTCACTATTGATATAGGAGCATTTCAGTTCCATCGCCAGCCTGGAAGCAAAAAAACTTTTCCCTGACCCGGGCAAGCCAAATACAATGACGATCATAGGGTGTTCACTGAATGATTTTACGATAATTGTTTTCCCACAAAAAGTTGGTTAGCTGTGAAGCGGTCTTGTTTACCTTAGATTCACTCCAGTCAGGAAAAATCAGATGCAGTTTTTCATGAATGAGCGAATTGAGATACGATTTAGGCTTTTGGCGTGGATCAATTTCAATCCTTGATTTCCTCGTAAGAGGTGCTGGAATGATGGCATAAGCCTTATATCTCCCCAATTTCTTTTCAACCACTTTTGTCATAATGCCGTGTTTAGCAGGGAGAGTAAATTATATATTTAGTCATTGGTGATTTGTGACCACCATCAGTTCCTCCAATGATTTTAATCAATCAAAAGGGGTGGATTATTTATTAATTTGATAAATTAAACTTACCTGGTGTTTGCATATTGGTCACCGGAAACTTATGAAGCGCAATCATAGTTGATTTAAATTGACATGTTCAGAATGCCAAAATGAATTTGTTAATGAAAAAAGAAGAGCGCTAAACTGATGGAGAAGTCACGCCAGGAGGCTTTTCCGTCTTCCTCCATTACCTCAACGGAAAATCTGGAAATGCTTCTGTAACGATAGGGATCATGCATTTAAAAGACTTTGATTAATGTTACCAACGTAATCCCACCTCCTTACAATGAGAAAGAATCGCATAGCCAACACGACTTGCGTCACAAATGCATCAACCTTTTCACTTTCGGGCTGAATTTAGCTTCGTCAGGAGGCGTGACAACGAATATCATACCCTCTAATGATTGTTGTCAGTTTCGATAGAATTTGCAATTCATAATTTGCAATATGAGGACAGGGATCAAATTCAAATTCATCGCAATGAGATTTTTGATCCCAACTGATTTTGGACGTAATGTCAATCTCAATAGAATTGAAAAATGCGAAAAGGTATAGATCATATTTTATTCTTCAACCAAATCAACATCACTGATATTGTAAAAGTAGGCGGTAAAAATGCTTCTCTTGGTGAAATGTACAATCAGTTAAACCCTAAAGGAATAGGCATCCCTAATGGCTTTGCACTAACAGCAAATGCGTATCGGTTATTTTGCGAACGCAACGCAATTGAAAAAGAACTTAAAGATTTATTACTATCGTTAGATACAAAACAGTATTCAAATCTTGTTTCAATTGGCCAAACGGCGCGAAGCTTGATTTTATCAGGAACATTTCCAACAGAAATTATTGATGCTGTTAATGAAGCCTACCAAACACTTTCAAAAGAATGTGGAATTCAAAATTTAGATGTAGCTGTACGCAGCAGTGCCACTGCCGAAGACTTACCAACTGCTAGTTTTGCTGGCAGAATGGAGTCTTTTCTCAATATTAACGGAGAAAAACAATTACTTGAAGCCATTCATCGCTGCTACGCTTCTTTATTTACCGACCGCGCCATTAAATACCGTCACGATATGGGTTTTACAGGCATTGATGTTGCTATTTCTGTAGGCGTGCAACAAATGGTACGAAGCGATAAGGCCTCTTCGGGCGTTGCCTTCACCATTGACCCCGATAGTGGATTTGAAAATGGTATTATCATAAACAGCAGTTGGGGACTTGGCGAAAATATTGTACAAGGCCGAGTAACACCTGATGAATGGCTTGTATTTAAACCCACACTTTTTGACGACAAATTAAATCCCATTTTAAAAAGTCATTGCGGAAGAAAAGAATTTACCATGTTGTATGTTGAAAATGCTACAAATAAATCGGCCGAAAAAACGATTGTAAATATTGATACATCGATAGTGAAACAGAAAGAGTTTTCGCTTACAAAAAATGAAGTTATTCAACTTGCCCAATGGTGTTACAAAATTGAACAACACTATGGTAAAGCAATGGATATTGAATGGGCTAAAGACGGATTAAATAGTCAAATCTACATTGTACAGGCAAGGCCAGAAACCGTACACGGTAAAGAAAAGAAGCAAATACGAGAAATATTTACTCTTAAAGAAAAAAGTAAGCTTCTCACAAAAGGAATTGCATTAGGAGATAAAATAGCAACCGGTAAAGCCCGAATTATTCTTCATCCTCAAGATGGAGACCAATTGCAAAAAGGAGAAATATTGGTGACCGATATTACTAACCCTGATTGGGATCCGGTATTGAAAAAGGCAGCTGCTATCATTACCAATAAAGGAGGAAGAACAAGCCATGCTGCTATTGTGGCCAGAGAACTTGGAACAGTTGCCGTGGTTGGTTGTGGCAACGCTACTGATGTTATTAAAGATGGGCAGGAAATTACCGTTTCCTGTGCCGAAGGAAAAGAAGGGAATATATATGACAGTATTTTAAAATGGACTATCAAAGAGCAGGATTATAGCCATTTGCCAATGCCTAAAACTAATCCCATGTTTATTCTTGCCGACCCTGACCGAGCCTTTGAACTAAGCCATTATCCTAATGAAGGTGTTGGTTTATTGCGTTTAGAGTTTGCTATCAGTAACAGTATTCGTATTCATCCTTTAGCATTAATTGAACCCGAAAAAATAACAGACGAAAAAATAAAAAAGGAAATAAAAGAACTAACAATAGATTATACCGATGGTAAAATTTATTTCGTTGATAAACTTGCCGAAGCAATATCGATGGTTGCCGCTGCATTTCACCCAAAAGATGTAATTGTAAGGATGAGTGATTTTAAAAGTAATGAATATGCAAATTTAATTGGTGGAAAATATTTTGAACCGCATGAGGAAAACCCCATGATTGGCTTGCGCGGGGCATCACGCTATTACAGCGATTTTTACAGAAATGGGTTTGCATTAGAATGCGAAGCCATGAAAAAAGTGCGCAATGAAATGGGCATGTCCAATATAAAACTAATGATTCCATTTTGCCGCACGGTAGAAGAAGGTGAAAAAGTAATTGCGGAAATGACCGCAAACGGATTAAAACAAGGCGAAAACGGACTTGAAATATATGTGATGATTGAAATACCAAGCAATGTTTTATTAGCGGATGATTTTGCAAAGTTGTTTGATGGTTTTTCCATCGGCTCTAATGATTTAACGCAACTCACTTTGGGCTTAGATAGAGATTCTGAGTTGGTGAGTTATTTATTCAATGAAGAAAATCCGGCAGTAAAAGGATTAATAATGGAAACTATTCGTGCTGCAAAGCGAAATAACATAAAAGTAGGATTGTGCGGACAAGCTCCAAGCGATATTCCAGCCTTCGCAAAGTTTTTGGTCGATGAGGGAATTGACAGTATTTCGTTCAATCCGGATGCATTAATTAAAGGGATTGAAAACATTGTGGAAGCGGAAAGGAAATCAAATATTAAAAATTAATTAAACAAAAATGGAAACAACATTCAAAAACAAAGTAGCCATTGTAACCGGTGGCTCATTCGGTATTGGCAAAGCTACAGCCATTGCATTCGCGCAAAAGGGAGCCAAAGTAGTAATTGCCGACTGGGTGGAAGATTCAGAAACACTAAACGCTATTAAAACGCTGGGAGGTGAAGCAATCTTCATTAAATGCGATGTATCCAAAACAGAAGATGTAAAAGCAATGCTAGAAAAAACAATTGCCACATTCGGGCATTTAGATTATGCTTTTAACAATGCGGGTATAGAGGGAAACAACGGAATTACACAGGAATGTACGGAAGAAAACTGGGACAAAACTATTGGCATTAACCTGAAAGGTATATGGCTTTGCATGAAATATGAAATCCCCGAAATGCTCAAACAGGGAAAAGGTGTAATCATTAATTGTGCATCCATAGCCGGACTGGTTGGGTTTCCGGGCTTACCTGCTTATGTAGCATCCAAACACGGTGTAATAGGATTAACAAAAACATCTGCATTAGAATGTGCTAAACTTGGGATCAGGGTGAATGCCGTTTGTCCCGGAGCAATAAAAACACCAATGATTGACAGGATTACCGGGAACAAAAAAGAAGTGGAAGAACAATTTGCTGGGATGGAACCCATTGGGCGACTTGGCCAGCCGGAAGAAGTTGCCAACGCGGTACTGTGGTTGTGTTCTGGTGAAGCATCATTTGTAACCGGCCACGCAATGGCTGTAGATGGCGGTTGGGTAGCGCAATAAACGCAAAAATAAAGTTATGACATTCCTATATATTTTCATTTTCATCACGGTGCTTGGCATAATAAACACCATTTACCTGACATACCATTCAATCAGAGGCACTACGGTATATTGTCTTGGCTTACCTGATGAATGGTGTGAGAAGGTTCAGAAAAGTAAATATAGCAGGACGCTCGGTATCCCCAACCCGTATCTCGGACTGGGCATGCTTCTTACGATCCTTGTGCAGGTTATACTCTACAGCCAGGGAACGCTATCGCTAGTTCCCGTGAATATTCTGGTCGCATTTGGGTTCCTTTTCTCGCTTTATTTTTTATACATCCAGGCCGCTGTCCTTAGAGCATATTGTACATGGTGTGTGGTTTCTGCACTTGTATTTAGTCTGTTATTTATTGTGCAGTGGTTGATTTAGTAAGGCTTTGAGCGGAGGCACGCATTGGCTGTAGATGCGTAGTGAAGTAATTGTAGTCATTTGATTTTAGTTCAATTAAAGCAACAATAATATGCATACATACGAAGTAAACCTTAAATGGACGGATAACAGAAAGGGAACTTTAAGCGCTCCTGTTTTGCAACAAGAAATAGAAGTAGCTACACCTCCTGAGTTTCCTAAGGGGATGGAAGGTATTTGGTCTCCTGAGCACTTGCTCCTGGCATCCCTAAGTGGTTGCCTAATGACGACCTTTCTATCTATTGCAGAAACCTCAAAGCTTGAATTCATACAATTTAAAAACCAGGCAACATGTACGGTGGCTAAAATAGATGGAAAATACGCGATCACGAAAATTGTTCTGAAACCTGAGCTCACCATCCCCGGCACACAAAAACCGGACAGAGCAAAACGCATATTGGAAATGAGTGAGAAGGCGTGTTTGGTTTCAAATATCGTAAAACTGGAAATTCAGTTAGAGCCAGAAATAATTGTGGAATAGTTTATAGTTAACGCAACCAGCGATGAAAGATGATAGAACGATAATGGAACATCACTTATTTGACTACGAATCAGTAAAATCTGATTTTAAGTGGGATCATGTGGTGAACGAATTAGATGGATTGCCTGATAAAAAAGGATTGAATATCGCATACGAAGCTGTTGATCGTCATGCAGAGGGGCAACTCAAAAACACGGTGGCAATTCGATTTATACGAAAGGACAAAAGCTTTCAGGAGTTTACTTATTCCGAACTAAAAAAACAGACGTCTAAATTTGCTAATGTATTACAGCATTTAGGAATTAAAAAAGGAGAACGCGTATTCTCATTGGCCGGACGAATACCTGAATTATATATCACAGCTCTTGGAACGTTGAAATATACAGCCGTTTTTTGCCCCTTGTTTTCTGTTTTTGGCCCCGAACCCATCTTACAAAGAATCAGTAAAGGGGAATCATCGGTATTGGTTACTACTGCCGCTTTGTTTAAAAAAAAGGTAAAGCAAATGCAAGATAAGCTACCTTTTCTTCAGTATATCCTGCTGACAGATACAGCTGAACATGTTTCAAAAAATGTATTGTCTTTTTCTAAACTGATGGAACAAGCTAGTGAGAATTTCACTATTCTTCCAACCAACCCAGAAGATGCTGCCTTGCTTCATTTTACCAGTGGAACTACCGGTATGCCCAAGGGTGCTTTGCATGTTCATCAAGCGGTACTTACCCATTATCTGACGGGGAAATATGTACTGGACTTTCATCCCGGAGATGTGTTTTGGTGTACAGCCGATCCCGGTTGGGTTACAGGGACTTCGTACGGTATCATTTCACCTTTGGTCAATGGAGTTACCAGTATTGTTGATGAAGAAGAATTTGACGCAACACGGTGGTATTCGATTCTTGAAGAACATAAAGTAAATATTTGGTACACCGCACCAACAGCGATCAGGAGACTGATGCGTATTAACATCAATCCGCTTCAGGAATACCAATTGAATAGTTTGCGATTAATATTGAGTGTAGGAGAACCACTTCAGGCTGAAGAAGTGATTTGGGGAAAAGAAAAGTTTGGGATGCCTATTCTCGATAACTGGTGGCAAACAGAGACGGGAGGTATTATGATTGCAAATTATGCGTCCATGCAAGTAAAGCCGGGGTCAATGGGGAAACCTTTGCCGGGTATTGAAGTTGCTATCGCCACTATTGATGGTGGAAAACTGAAATTAATCACAGAACCAAATGTGGAAGGACATCTTGTTCTGAGAAAGGGATTTCCATCCATGTTTCGGACATACCTGCATGAAGAAGAGCGTTACCATAAATGCTTTATGGGCGATTGGTACCTAAGTGGTGATTTAGCGAAAAGAGATGAAGACGGATATTTCTGGTTTATCGGTCGTGCTGATGACATCATTAAGACATCAGGGCACATGGTAGGGCCTTTTGAAGTGGAAAGCACCCTGATGAGACATGACGCTGTGGCAGAAGCTGCCGTAATAGGTAAACCCGAACCCTCAATAGGTGAACTGGTCAAAGCTTTTGTGGTGCTAAAACCGGGAAACGAACCAAATAATGAAGTAAAGATGGATATCATGGGATTTGCCAGAAAAGAAATGGGCCCGGCTGTAGCTCCCAAAGAAATAGAATTTGTAGAAAACATTCCTAAAACCAGAAGTGGAAAGGTGCTGCGAAGATTACTAAAAGCACGTGAACTGGGATTGCCCGAAGGTGATATATCAACCTTAGAAACAAGTTGATCTAATATATTATTAACTGTTATTGACAAAAATATGAATGCGGAAGTAGGACAACATCTTTTATATCAAATGCAATTGATAAGAAGATTTGAAGAAAAATCGGCCGAACAATATACGAAAGCAAAAATCAGGGGATTTCTTCACTTGTATGTTGGAGAAGAAGCAATAGCTGTAGGTGTTATTCAGGCATTGACTGATGAGGATAATATCCTGAGTACCTACCGCGAACACGGACATGCACTTGCCCGTGGGTTGAGTCCTGAATCTGTGATGGCAGAGATGTATGGCAAGCAGGAAGGTTGTAGTATGGGCAGAGGAGGATCAATGCACTTGTTTGATGTGTCTAAACGATTCTATGGAGGTAACGCTATTGTTGCGGGCCATCTTCCAATGGCAGTAGGAATGGCTCTGGCTTCAAAAAAACAAAATAAACGGAATATCACCTGTTGTTTTTTCGGGGAAGGTGCAGCGGCTGAGGGCGAATTTCATGAATCGATGAATCTGGCGGCTTTGTGGAACGTGCCTGTATTATTTATTTGTGAAAACAATCTGTATGCCATGGGAACGGCCCTTAAATATTCCCATTCAATAGAAGAAATGGAAAAGAAAGGAATGGCTTATGGTATCGATTCCGCTTCGGTTGACGGGATGGATTTGAATGCGGTGATACAGGCAACAAACAAAGCGGTTGCAAAGATTAAAGAAACGGGAAAGCCGTACTTCTTGGTTTGTAATACCTATCGGTTCAGGGCGCATTCGATGTTTGATGCAGAGTTGTACCGTGACAAGAGCGAAGTAGAGGAATGGAAAAAACGTGACCCGATATTGATTTTCAAAAAATATTTGTTAGAAAATGATTTGACTACTAAACAGGAAATATCGGCCATAGAGGCGCGCGTTGAATCAGAAGTAGAAAAAGCAGTGGCTTTTGCAGAAGCCGGAACTTGGGAATCTCTCGAAGACCTTACAAAATTTGTTTACAGCGAAAAAGTTGAAAAATGAAAGAGGTGACTAAAATAACATACAGAGAGGCACTAAAACTGGGAATTCGGGAAGCATTACAAAATGATGAACGCGTATTTCTAATGGGGGAAGATGTAGGGCATTATGGAGGCGCCTTTGCCGTGAGTAAGGGATTGCTTCAGGAGTTTGGTGAAGATAGGATTATGGATGTGCCGCTATCCGAATCAGGATTTGTAGGAGCTGGGATTGGTGCCGCTATGGCAGGAATGAAACCCATCGTTGAAGTGATGACTGTAAATTTTAGCTTGCTGGCAATGGATCAGATTGTAAATAATGCCGCAACCTTATTACACATGTCCGGTGGGCAAATAAATGTACCTGTGGTGATACGAATGGGTTGCGGTATAGGTCGTCAATTGGCGGCTCAACATTCACACAGTTGGGAACCTTTGTTTGCTCATATTCCGGGATTAATTGCCATATCGGCAGGAACGCACGAAGATGCCAGGTATATGCTTGCGGAGGCACTTAAAAGTCCCGATCCGGTGATTGTATTTGAATATACTTCCATGTTGAACATCGAAAAGGAAATTCCGGCAAACATTACTCGCGTAGATATCAGTAAAGCGAAAGTGAGAAGAGTGGGCAAAGATATCAGCATAATAACTTATGGAGTGGGAGTCTATAAATGTTTAGAGGCTGCAACTGAATTATCAAAGATAGGAATTGAAGCCGAAGTTGTTGATTTGCGGGTTTTACGCCCCTTGGATGAAGAAACAATACTGGCCTCCGTAAGCAAAACCCACCGGGCCTTAATTGTAGAAGATGCCTGGAAGTCGGTAAGCATATCATCGGAAGTAAGTACACGTATCATGGAAAGAATATTTTATGAACTGGATGCTCCTGTAGTACGACTCTGTGGTGCGGAAGTGCCAATACCTTATCCCGCACATCTTGAAGACGCTTCGGTGCCTCAAGTGACAGACATCATTCACACGGTTAAAAAAATAATGAAACCATGATTGAATTTTTAATGCCCAACCTAGGTGCGGATATGGAAGACGGCATATTGGTAGAATGGCGAAAGAAAAAAGGCGACACCGTAAAGCGTGGTGATATCCTTGCGGATGTAGAAACGCAGAAAGGATTGATTGAAATTGAGGTTTTTGAAGATGGTACGATCGATCGGTTATTGATTGAGGAAGGCACTAAAGTTCCCGTGGGTACACCTATGGCCTTGATTTCAACAACAACTGAAAAACAAGAAATTCCGGAATCGGTAAATCCAGAAAGAAAAGCCATAAAAGAAAATTCTGAAATGATCACTGAACCGGGAAAAATTAAGGTATCTCCACTGGCAAAGCGAATTGCCTCCGAACAAAAGCTAGACCTTTCACACATACAAGGAACCGGTGAAGACGGTGC
>CAYTBO010000072.1:7612-17012 GCA_964436055.1 uncultured Ohtaekwangia sp. | reverse complement strand
AGTCAAGTTTATCATTCGTTAACAGATGTTTTTCATCATTAAAGGTACCCAATCCTCCTCCACCCTGGTGACAGGTAACGGCACAACCTGCATTGGCAAAGTTGGCAATACCGCCTTCGAACTTATCAATCATAAAGGTCACCCTGTCTTCCTGCAAACGCGTTCCTGAAACTGCCCGATTGAATAAGGTACCATCGTGCTTCAATGGTTCGTGAAATTGCCCGGGATAGTTTAAGCCAACATTTGCCGAGCCTGTTGGATAGAGTTTCTTTTGGCTTTTCCAGCTAAACCTGAAGGCAACTGCGGTAGCATCGTAAGCCACTTGAACCAGAACTTGTTTAGTCAAAAACATTTCGATGGTTGTTACCTGAATAACATTGGAATTGTCTGTAGTCTGGCTGGCATCCACCGCACGTACCCTATACTGATAGGTCATTTTTTCGGTTAAGCCGGTAACATCCTGACTATTACCGTCTACTGACTTGTTTTCAAATCCGTCCACATAGGTGGCAAAATTATCACTACTGACATCCAGTTGATACCCAGCGGCTCCGGTTACTGCATTCCAGTTGGCTGTAAATGAGTTGATGGTAACATTGGTTGCATCAATCGCAAGAGGAGTTGGTAATGGTAGTTCGGAATCCTCCTGCGTACATCCGATAAACGATACCATAAAAATTGCTATTATCACTCTTGAAAACAGCAACACTAGTTTGGAATTATTATACATAACGGTTTGGTTTTACATTGATCATAAGTCTTAAAAACGTTCTAATCCGAATTTCTGCCTTTGGTACTTTTAATGGAGATGACTAAGTTTTTTGCCTGTACACCTTTCACCTCAACGATTTCTCCGTCCTTAACAAGTGCATTGCCATTCCACTCCAGCGCAACAACATCTCATACCCGACCATGCACGGAGGGATGTGCCACTAACGGTAATCTTAGAGGTTTTCAGGTAGTAGGCACTTTATTCCTGAAGCCCTGTTGTTATCATGAAAAAAAGAGAAAAAATGTGTTTTTGATATTCA
The DNA here is from genome assembly GCA_964436055.1 of uncultured Ohtaekwangia sp. Classification (GTDB taxonomy): domain Bacteria; phylum Bacteroidota; class Bacteroidia; order Cytophagales; family Cyclobacteriaceae; genus ELB16-189. Next base: position 15,981 of record CAYTBO010000072.1, on the reverse strand, counting down.
TTTAGCCGTTATTTCTATTCTCTACATGTAAGATAGTCGATCGGAATACCTCAATGTATGATGCGCATCAGAGCAAGAGTTGATTTTTATCACTGTTTAACTGATACTCAGAAATGACTGGATTTGTATTGATCTGTCAGAAATCTCTAACCCTGAAAATATCATTCGCACCAACGGTTTGTCTATTACAATCAAAAATATTTCTAACGGTAGGTGAATGTTTGTCCGATCAACGACAGCATTTAATCAGATAAAATCTATTTTTGTATCATCAATTTGAATAACCCATGAAATTCTACATCTACCTCACATTAGCTGCAATACTTGCATCATGCAGTCCACAAAAAAAAGAAGACTCGCCAGTTGACCACTATGCCAACTTGCCGAAAGACTTTTCAGCGGTATTGAAAACACATGGTGGATTGGAGAAATGGAGGGGTTTCAAATCGCTGGAATACGACTTGAAACATGAAGGAGATTCTGTGCCAACTGAACATTACACCCTGGATCTTTTGAATCGCAAGGATCTAACCGTAGCTGATTCATTCCAGATTGGGTTTGATGGCAAGGAGGTTTGGGTGGCGCCAACTAAAGCAGCTTTCAAAGGTAGATCTGCCCGTTTCTATCACAATTTGTATTCCTATTTTTTTACCATTCCCTTTATAGTTGCTGATCCCGGGGCCCGGTATAAAAGCGATACGCTTACCATGGACGGCAAACGCTACGAAGTGATTAGTGTGAGCTTTGAAAGTGGTGTAGGTGATGCAGATAAAGATTCTTATAAAATGCTGGTTGATCCCGTTACCAATCAAGTGGAAAAATTACTCTATACGGTAACTTATTTTTCAGGGGAGGCCCACGAAAATTACAACATGCTTAGTTATGAAAATTTTACTGATGTTAATGGGCTTCTGCTACCCGGCAAATTAATCGGTTACCAGTATAGCGATGGATCTATTGGAGACAAGCGCTATGAGGTCACCTTTCATACTATTCAATTGAAAACAGAAAGCCCGGATCAGGACATTTTTAATATACCAGCCAGAGCCGAAATCGACAGTTTGAAAAAAAATTGACATCTGGATCGGTAAAACCTAATTCGATCCGAACATGCCTTTTACTTCGGTAAAACCGGAAGGAATTGTAAAATCACCGGCAGAGAGAGATTCCTTCTTAACGGCAGAAGCCTCCATGACCATATCCATTTCAGGCATGGTCATTTCTATTTTTAATGGGACACCGTCAATTTCAGTATAAAACGAAGGTCGGTTGCCTCGCACGCCCTGTGAAGCAAAGCCTTTCATATCGATCCCCTTAATCTCCGTAGTTGCCCAAATCCATTGGGTAAGGGGTTTACCTTTTTCTTGCATGTCCACTTTATACTTTTGGCAACTGTATCCTAGTATTTTTTCAGACTCTCCGGTGTTGGTAACGGTTGCCTTCGAGGCGTCACCGTTGTCTGTTGCTTTTCCCAACGAGGAATAGGTTTTATTTTCCTTGTCAATATGATAGGTTACACTTTTTTCTTTGAGATAGAGTATTTCCCCACTCAGCATCCCGCCCTCCATTCTGGTAAGGGAATTGCCATTTTTAATTTTCACCGTCATACTCCTGGGTATCATGTCTGTCATATTGCCACTACTGGCCATGCTCATCATTTTTTCCATTTGCGCTTTCATTTGAGGATTTGATTCCATCATAGCCTTGAACTGAGGGTCGTTCATTTGCGCCTGCATCTCTTTCATTTTTTTTTGAGTGGCTGGGTCATTCATTTGTTTCTGGGCCTGCTCCATCTGCGCTTTCATTTTAGGGTCTCTGATTTCGGTCTTTATATCCCAGGCAATAGAGCCCTCGAAATTTTGTGCAGACAAACCGGCAGAAATGCAGAACAATAAAAGAATGATCGAATATTTCATAATTGGACACTTTTGTATAAATCCAAAGTTAGCAATTTTCGAGCCGAACAAATGCTTTTAATTGGCATTTGCCCTCCAATGCGGCTCAAAGGCAATCATTAAATTACGTGTTTGATCGAATCCCAGCACAATTCCAAATTCTCAGCGATAAAATCCACTAGAAACTTTCAGCTTTTCAATTTTAACATTAAATTCATCTCCCTTTCTATTTTTAAGTTCTACTGAATTGCTCGCCTATGAAACTATCGGTAGCGAGGCGTCTCATTGTATTGAATTCAAATGCACAGACGGGGTGCGCGCTGCTCATGCGTACTTACGCTTTAGGAAATAATTTCGATTCTGATAATCATTAAAATAAAAGCCCATGAAAGTCTATGACGAAAAGCACATTAAGAACATCGCACTGCTAGGTGCACCAAAAAGCGGCAAAACACTGCTGGCGGAGGATATGATTTTTGAAGCGGGAATAATTCATCGGAGAGGCACCATAGAAGGAAAAAATACAGTCAGTGACTTTCATGAAATTGAGCATGAAAGAGAAAACTCCGTATTCGCCACTACGATGCATACCGAGTGGAGGGATTATAAAATAAATATCATCGACACACCCGGCTTTGACGATTTTGCCGGTGAAATGGTGAGTTCACTTCGTGTAGCCGATACCTGTATAATGGTGGTGAATGCACAGCATGGGGTAGAAGTGGGAACAGAATTAATCTGGAATTACGTTGACCGGTTTAATAAGCCGGTCATTTTTGCTATTAATCAGGTCGATCATCCTAAGTCCGACTTTGAAAATGCTCTTCAAGATATCAGGCAAAGATTTGGCAACGCGGTTACTCAAATGCAATACCCGGTAAACGAGGGGGAAGGGTTTAAACAAATTATAGACCTGTTGAAAATGACGATGTACAACTTTCCTTCAGAGGGGGGGAAGCCTGAAAAGCTACCCATTCCGGATTCAGAAAAAGAAAAGGCAGAAAGGCTTCATAATGAGCTGGTAGAAAAAGCGGCAGAAAATGATGAAAAATTAATGGAATTGTATTTTGAAAAAGGCACGCTGGACGAGGATGAAATGAGACTTGGGTTAAAATTGGGCATGATCAATCATCAGGTTTTTCCTGTATTTTGTATGTCTGCCAAACTAAATATGGGAAGTGGCCGTATGATGAGTTTCATTGATAACGTTGCCCCCTCGCCTAAAGAAGCAAAGCCGGAAATTACGGAAGACGGGAAGGAAGTCCCGTTCGATTCAAGCAAGCCAACAGTACTATTTATATTCAAATCGCATTTCGAACCCAATGTGGGAAGACTTTCCTTTTTCAAGGTAATCTCCGGTGAAGTAACAACTGGGACTGAACTGATCAATAGTCAAACGGATGCCCTGGAAAGAATTCATCAAATATTTATCATGGATGGAAAAACAAGAAGTCCCGTGAGCAAACTCGTGGCAGGAGACATTGGGGCAACTTTGAAACTGAAGGAAACCTATACTAACCAAACCTTGCATGCCAAAGGTTATGAAATGATCATTAAACAAATTGAATTCCCCGAGCCACGTATTCGTACGGCAGTAATTGCACACAGCAAAGGCGATGATGAAAAAATCGGTGAAGTGTTACACAAAATCCATCAGGAGGACCCAACCTTGTTGGTGAGGTATTCCAAAGAATTGAAACAACTCATTGTTTCAGGTCAGGGTGAGATGCATCTCAACATTTGCAAATGGTACCTGGATAATATTTATAAACTTCATACTGATTTTGTCACACCACGAATTTCCTACAGAGAAACCATTCATAAATCCGTTGAATCCCATTACAGACATAAAAAACAATCGGGAGGTGCGGGCCAGTTTGGGGAAGTCTATTTAAAAGTAGAGCCTTATTATGAAGGAATACCCGAACCCGAAGGGTTTAGCATCAGGGGTAAGGAGGAAATTGATTTGGATTGGGGCGGTAAACTGATGTTTTACAATTGCATTGTGGGCGGTGTAATTGACACGCGGTTTATTCCATCCATCCTCAAGGGTGTAATGGAGAAAATGGAAGAAGGCCCCATCACCGGATCTTACGTGCGGGATGTGCGTGTCATGGTATACGATGGAAAAATGCATGCTGTAGACTCAAATGATATCTCATTTAAGATTGCAGGTATGATGGCCTTCAAAGAGGCTTTTATGAAGGCAGAACCTCAACTGCTTGAGCCAATCTATGATTTGGAAATAGTATTACCGGAAGAAATCATGGGAGAAGTAATGAGCGATTTGCAAACACGCAGATCGATAATTATGGGAATGGACACCAAAGGAAATTATCAGGTGATCAAAGCCCGAACACCATTAGCCGAACTCGATAGATACTCCACGGCTTTGAGATCACTGTCTCAGGGGAGGGCCAGCTTTACACAAAAATTTGCTGAGTTTGTACCTGTGCCCTATGAGATTCAAAGAAAGTTGGCTAATCAATTGCAGGAGGCTGAAGCCGTGTAAAATTTAATGTAAAATTATCGGAACAGCTTGAGCGAGACTGTTGACCATGTAGTCACCTTTATGAGCTGGCTCCGCTTCATTGCCTACCTGAATGGTGCGAATACCCAATTGTTTTGCAGGAATCAAATCACGCGCCCGATCACCTACCATCCAACTTATTTCGGGGCTTATTCCAAACCTGGCAATTGCTTTTTCAAACATAAGGGTACCCGGTTTTCGTGCCAATGATGCTGTAACTGTAGGATGATAAGGGCTAAAATAAAAATAATCGATTACCCCTCCACATTTACCCTGCAAATACTGATGACATGTCTCCATTTCAACTTGTGTGTAAATTCCCTGAGCGATACCTGATTGATTGGTAATAACTACTAATAAAAAACCAGCGGACTTTAATTGAAGCAATGCCTCAGGGACACCAGGCAATATCTTGAAGTGATCCAGGCGATAGGAGTAATCAGGCCTGTCCTCATTGAGTACTCCATCCCTATCCAAAAAAACACATTTTCTTTTCATTTCCATCGGGCAAAAATAGAACAATGCAAGAGCATGGCAATATAATTATCCGAAAGTGCGCATTATCTCAATTGGCAGATGAACCTGATTTCATTAGTTTTGAGACTTATCCAAAAGGTTCGTGAGCAACGCCATTGTCATCATCCCAACTTACAATGAGAAGGAGAATATCAGTCTGATTATTGAGACTGTATTCAGCTTACCAAAGGATTTTGATCTGCTCATCGTTGACGACAATTCTCCCGATGGTACCGCTGAAATTGTAAAAAATCTTCAGCAAGATTTTAACAACAGTCACACACGGTTGCACCTATTGCAGCGAATGGGAAAGCTGGGACTTGGAACGGCATACATTGAAGGATTCAAGTATGCATTAAGCAATGGATATGAATACATTCTGGAAATGGATGCGGACTTTTCGCACGATCCTAAGGATTTGGTGAGTCTATACCTGGAGTGTTCAGAAAGAGGTTATGACTTGTGCATTGGCTCACGGTATATAACCGGGGTGAACGTGGTAAACTGGCCCATCGGACGCGTCCTGCTTTCGTACTTTGCAAGTTCTTACGTACGGTTTGTTACACGCATGCCCATTCGGGATGCAACGGCAGGCTTTGTTTGCTATGGAAGAAAAGTACTGGAAACCATTCCCTTGGACAAAGTAAAATTTATTGGCTATGCTTTCCAGATTGAGATGAAGTTCCTCACCTGGAAATACGGATTTAAAATAAAGGAAATTCCTATTATATTTACAGAACGCGTACGAGGGCAATCCAAGTTATCCGCCGGAATTTTTAAGGAAGCCTTTTTTGGCGTAATCCAGATGACGGTGGGCAGTTGGTTTAAATCGTATAAGAAATAATTCAATCGAATCGAATCGCCTTGATGGGATTGATTCGGGCTACGATTGCCGTAGGAAATAGCAAAACCAAAGACACTACGGCAAAGACCAACATATTGAGTAAAACGACCACACCCCAATCCCAACTGATGGGAACAAAGCTCATGTAGTAGTCGTGAGGATTAAGCTGAACAATTCCAAACTTATATTGCAAATAACACAGACCCAACCCTGCAAAATTACCGTATAGCAAACCTTTGGCAATCATGTTGATTCCGTTGAAAACAAAGATTGAACGAATCAGTCGATTACCGGCACCCATTGCTTTTAATAATCCAATCATTTGTGTGCGTTCCATCACAAGAATAAGGACTACAGAAATCATATTGACGCACACTACGGTGAGAATGACACCTAATAATATACTTACCTGGCGGCTGATCAGGCCCAGCCACTCGAAAACCTGAACGTATTTATCACTTACTTTCTCAATATAAAGATCATAGTCCATATCCTCCCCGATGGTGGCATAAGCGAGATCAATATCCTTTGGATCTTTTACAAATACTTCCAACCCCCCAGCAACACTATCCGCCCAATCATTCAACCGACCTATGAGACGGAGGTCTCCCAGGATCACTTTGCTATCATAATAATCCGAAAGATTTGTTTCATAAATTCCAACCACCTTTAATTTTCTGAAGCGGGGCGGGTTCTGAAAAAAATGCACAATAATATCATCATTCAAGTTTGCTTTAATTTTATGGGCAATGGTCCTGCTGATAACAACTTCCTGTGAGTAGCCTGAATCCGGCAAATGCAAAAATTCTCCTTCAATCAGGTTTTGTTTAAATGTATTAAGTCCAAAACTTTTCCCCACCCCTTTAAAAATTATACCAAAAACTTCATCATCTGCTTTTATCAATCCGGCTTTGTGACCGTACTCCTGCACGTGGTCGATAAAAGGATATTGCTGGTAATTCTTAAACAGATCGATATTGTAGAAGAAAGGCTGCTCCTCCATGGAATTATTCAAGGTGAACCGCGTGACAATCATGTGTGAACTAAAACTGTAAATTTTATTTTTTATCGTCTGTTGAAACCCTTCCATGATTAGAAAGGAGACGATCGCAGCACTTAGGCCAATAGCTATACTGACAACTGCAATTTTATGCGTAGTTGAAGAAAAGCCTCCCTGATGCTCATGCCTTATTCTTTTTGATATGAAATATCCAAGATTCAATATTATGGCGTAATTTTAGCTGTATCTAAACAGCAAATTAGTTATAAAATGAGAAGGTTAATTGGGTTGGTTATTATTTTATCGATGCAGGGTATGTGTTGTATCGGGCAAACTTCGTCGGATTTGGTGCTGGGTGCAGAACAAATTGAATTAATCGTTTCAAAACTAAAAGACAAGAAAGTAGCCTTACTTGTAAATCAATCCTCAACGATTGGACGCTCGCATCTGGTGGACACCTTGTTACGTTCCGGAGTTCACGTCACCAAGATTTTTGCTCCTGAGCACGGTATCAGGGGTAATGCGGCAGATGGAGAAAAATTTGATGATGCAATTGATTCAAAAACCGGGTTGCCTATTGTCTCTTTGTATGGTAAGTCAAGGAAACCAACCAAAGCACAATTAAAAAACGTTGATATAGTGGTATTTGATATTCAGGATGTTGGCGTGCGCTTCTTCACCTATGTCAGTTCACTCTATTACATGATGGAGGCATGTGGCGAAAATAACAAAACCGTGATGGTGTTGGACAGGCCCAATCCGCATGGAAGCTATGTAGACGGCCCAATGCTGGAGCCTGAATTCGAATCTTTCGTTGGCTTGATTGCAATTCCAATTGTACATGGAATGACCGTTGGCGAATTAGCCAATATGATGTTGGGTGAAGAATGGCTTGAAAATAAAGTAAAATGTAAACTTGAAGTCATTCCCATAAAAAATTACTCCCGGGATATGTCTTATGTCCTTCCCATCAAGCCCTCTCCAAATTTACCTACGCAAAATGCCATCTTGTGGTATCCGTCAATCTGTTTGTTTGAAGGAACGGTAATCAGTGTAGGCCGGGGGACTCAAACTCCTTTTGAGGTTATTGGCAATCCGGACCTGACTGGTTATCCCTTTGAATTCACTCCTGTTAGCATAGAAGGAATGTCAAAATTTCCACCTCATGAAAACAGAATCTGCTATGGTTTGGATCTAAGAACGATAAAACCAGAACCTAAAATTTCCCTGAAGTATCTCATTGAGTTTTATAACAGCTATCCAAACAAAGCTGAATTTTTTACACCATATTTCAATACGTTGGCAGGAAACAATAGATTAAGAGAACAGATTATCAGTGGGTTAAGTGAAGAAGAAATTAAACTTACGTGGCAACGTGACCTGAATGCATTCAAGGCAAGAAGGGCGAAGTATTTATTATACGAATAAGATATTTAGAATCGTCCTCGTTTGTAACGAGGATGACCGAGAATAGCGATTCTATCGCTATCAGGCGCAGAATCGTCCTCGTTTGTAACGAGGATGAACGAGAATAGCGATTCTTATCGCTACCAGGCTCAGAATCGTCCTCGTTTGTAACGAGGA
>CAYTBO010000072.1:0-7512 GCA_964436055.1 uncultured Ohtaekwangia sp. | reverse complement strand
GAATAGCGATTCTTATCGCTACCAGGCTCAGAATCGTCCTCGTTTGTAACGAGGAGGAACGAGAATAGCGATTCTTTATCACTACCAGGCTCAGAATCCTCCTCGTTTGCAACGAGGACGACTGTGAATAGCGATTCTATCGCTACACCACCCAAATTGACTTTCTTGAATCAAGTATTATTTTTGATTAACAAATTTCCGTTTTATGGCAGGTGATAGGTTTACCATTCTTGATCAGCATGCTCACTATTTTTTGACAATGAAAGTTATCAGATGGATTGATGTCTTTAGCCGAAAAGAGTTTAGAGATATCATAGTTGACTCAATGAACTTTTGCATTAGCGAAAAAGGTCTCAATATTTTTGCGTGGGTAATTATGTCGAATCACATACACATGGTCGCTTCTTGCAATCCTCCCCATCGGATGTCAGATTTTTTAAGAGACTTTAAAAAATTTACATCTAAAAAAATTGTTAAAACCATTCAGGAAATACCAGAAAGTCGAAAAGACTGGCTACTGGATAAATTTTCTTTTGAGGCAAGAAGGACGGGCAGGGCAAAAGATTACAAACTTTGGACAGATGATAATCACGCTATTGACTTGGACGCTTATCAAATTGATATAATGGAGAAGATAGATTACATACATGAAAACCCAGTGAGGGCGGGGCTAGTGCGTCCTGCAAATGAATATTTATACAGTAGCGCCTGCGATTACAGTCGAACAGAAAAGGGATTGGTTAATGTTATTGTTATTTAGCGTTGAAAACGCTAACCTCACCCGTCCTCGTTGCAAACGAGGACGATTTATAATTCCTTAGCATATTGTAAATTGTCGGATAATCTCTCATTCCATGACAAAATCAGAAAAAGTAAAAGATATTCTTTCCATATTAAATAAACATTATCCTAATCCAGCGGTTCCTCTCCATCATAAAGATGCCTACACACTTTTAATTTCTGTTTTGCTTTCAGCCCAATGCACCGATGAGCGGGTAAATAAAACTACTCCTCTTCTGTTCAAACAAGCCGATAATCCATATGACATGATGAAACTTTCCGTGGAAGAAATCCGGGAGATCATCAAACCTTGTGGTCTCTCTCCCATGAAGTCGAAAGGTATTGCAGGTCTATCAAAAATTCTGGTAGAAAAATATGACGGGCAAGTGCCTGATACCTTTGAAGCACTGGAAGCATTGCCAGCGGTTGGTCATAAAACTGCCTCAGTAGTAATGACACAATGGTTTGGAAAGTCTGCCTTCCCTGTGGACACACATATTCACAGATTGGCTTACAGGTGGGGCTTGTCAAATGGAAAAAATGTCGAGCAAACAGAAAAAGATCTGAAGAAATTAATCCCGGAAAATAAGTGGAATAAGGTCCACCTTCAGATTATTTACTTTGGCAGGGAACACTGCCCGGCACGTGGCCACCGATGGAGTGAGTGCCCAATTTGTAAAAAATACATGCCAATAAAACTGAGAGACTGATCTTTTGGCTAATCCATAAAAGGTTGGAACTTTGCCCGCAATGAATGACCTGCGCATCGTATTCATGGGTACTCCAGATTTTGCCGTCCCCAGTCTGGAAGTGTTGATTGAAAATAATTTCAATGTCGTTGCTGTCGTTACAGCACCTGATAAGCCTCAAGGTCGTGGGCAAAAACTTTCAGCTTCTCCCGTGAAAACTTGCGCGCTCAAACACAATGTACCCGTTCTTCAACCCACCAACTTAAAATCAGAGGCATTCCTCCATGAACTTCGTGCGCTAAATGCCAACCTTCAAATCGTTGTAGCCTTTCGCATGTTACCCGAGGCAGTTTGGTCTATGCCTTCACTTGGCACCTTCAATCTGCATGCTTCCTTATTGCCACAATATCGTGGAGCCGCTCCTATCAATTGGGCCATCATCAATGGAGAAAAAGAAACAGGTGTGACTTCTTTCTTTCTCAAACATGAAATCGATACGGGGAGTATTATTTTTCAGGAAAAGGAAGGGATTTTAACGACAGATACGGCAGGCTCACTTTACGAAAGATTGATGCACAAAGGTGCGGCTCTCGTTTTAAAAACAACAAAAGCCATCGCTCAAGGTGATTACCAATCCGTACCCCAACCGATTGTTACTAACATCAAACATGCTCCAAAAATTTTCAAGGAGACCTGCCAGATAGAATGGAAACTTACATCGAAACAAATTGTAGATTTTGTGCGGGGTCTTAACCCCTATCCGGCAGCGTGGACAATACTGAATGGAAAATCATTTAAAGTATTTAGTGCCTCGGCTGTTTCAGGTAAGTCCGAAATTCCAATGGGTGAATTTACAACAGACCAAAAAAACTATCTTCACGTCAAATCATCAGATGGGTGGGTTTCAATTGATGAACTTCAACCTGAAGGGAAAAAGCGAATGAGTATACAGGATTTTTTTAGAGGCAATCAACTATAAGATGAAATGGCCATGCAAAGTTCACCCAAATGCATGATAATAAGCCTGGCCATTCCATATGTCCTTAGACATAAAATAATTAACATATGAAAATTTCACTAATAGCGGCAGTTTCCAGGAACATGGTCATAGGGAAAAACAACGATTTGCCCTGGCGACTTCCAGACGACATGAAGTATTTTATGCAAACCACGTCTGGTCACCATGTAATTATGGGAAGAAAAAACTATGAGTCACTTCCGGAAAAATTCAAACCATTGCCCAACCGGATCAATATTGTGGTAACACGACAAAATGATTTCCATGCGAGTGGATGCAAGGTGGTTCATTCTATACAGTCCGCCATAAATCTTGCCAAAGAAGCAGGCGAATCAGAATTGTTTATCATCGGAGGTGCTGAAATCTATATGTCAACGTTGCCCGTGGCAGATCTATTATACCTTACTGAAATCAAAGCAAATATTGCAGGCGATACATACTTCCCCACATTTGAATCCGCACAGTGGATAGAAATTTCAAGGATTGCACACGATGCAGATGTAAGACATGCTTATCCTTTTGATTTTGTGATTTACAAAAGAAAGATTGGATAGTTTGTGTAAATTGCCCAGAAAGCAAATATTATGGAAAGTCACAAAAGAGTTTTAGGAATTCTTTATGTAATATCAGGCGCCATGCTTATGATATTCGTTTTTATTCTTTCAATATTTCTTACCACCATTTTGTCAATGGTCTCCCACGAGATGAATTCTCGCGAAGCTGCAATCGTGGATCTTGTCGCAGGCTTTCTGCAATTTCTTCCTGCGCTTATCATTATTTTTTTTTCTATCCCATCCATTATTGCCGGTATTGGTTTGCTTTACAAACAAAAGTGGGCACTTATACTGGCCTTGATTCTGGGATGCTTCAAATTGTTTTCTTTTCCAGTAGGCACCGCCCTGGGCATCTATACTATTTGGGTATACGCAGAAGACAGTAAGCTAACCAAGGCTCAATCGTAAATGGCTTCAATCAAAAATAGAGTCATTTGGGTAACGGGAGCATCATCCGGTATCGGTGAAGCCCTTACCTATGAGCTGGCCAAAAAAGGTGTTAAACTAATCATCTCAGCGCGAAGAAAAGAAGAGCTTGAAAAAGTGAAAGGCAACTGCCTAGCTTCCGCTCAACCAAATATCAGGATACTCCCTTTGGATTTAGCATCTCCGAGCACGTTAAAACTTAGCGTTGAAGCTGCGGTACAAACTTTTGGACATGTCGATATTCTGATCAACAATGGAGGTATCAGTCAGCGTAGTTTTGCCAAAGACACATCATTGGATGTCGATCGCAGAATCATGGAGGTAAATTATTTTGGCGCAGTTGCTCTCACAAAATATTTGCTTCCTTATTTTATAAGACAGCGGGGTGGCCATTTTGTGGTTGTAAGTTCGCTTACCGGTAAATTCGGTACACCATACCGCTCCGGTTATGCAGCTTCCAAGCATGCACTTCACGGCTTTTTTGATTCCCTGAGAGCAGAAGTCTGGAAAGATAATATCAAAATCACTATGGTTGCACCGGGGTTTATCCATACCCCTATCACGCTCTCCGCACTAACAGGCGATGGCAGTCCGCTTAACAAAATGGATGAAGCGCAGTATAAGGGAAAATCAGTAAAATGGTGCGCTAAGAAAATCGTGAGTGCCATTGAAAACCAAAAAGAAGAAGTCTACATAGGGGGACGGGAAGTATTTGGTGTTTACATGAAACGATTTTTTCCGAAGATTTTTTCCAACATCATTAGAAAAGCCAAAGTGAGGTAATATGCCTGTATGGCTTGAGTACCCACTTTATGTTATCGTTGGAGTCTTTACGGGATTTCTCAATACCGTAGCCGGAGGTGGCTCCCTTATTTCAATGCCCATTTTAATTTTTATGGGTTTGCCAGGAACCGTTGCCAATGGGACAAACAGAGTTGCCATTCTTACACAAAATATTTTTGCGGTAGGTGGATTTCACAGCAAGGGTGTAAAGCTTCCCTTTCCCTATGTCTATTACCTCTCTGGCGTTTCCCTTGCCGGTGGATTGATTGGTGCCTGGCTGGCAACAGATATTTCTGATATTGTCTTCAACAGGATTTTGGCTGTCGTCATGATTTTGGTTGTGCTCTCAATCGTTTTCAATCGATCCTCAACACAGAATGGAGGTGTGGAAAAAATGGCTGCCTCAAATCAAATAGCTGGAACGGTTCTGTTTTTTTTCCTGGGCATCTACGGTGGATTTCTTCAGGCGGGAATTGGTTTTTTGGTGATCGCTTTGCTGGCCCATGTCAATAATTTTAATCTCGTAAAAATTAATTACATCAAAGTATTTGCAGCAATTCTTTACACAGGTGCAGCCGTTTTGATTTTTGCCCTCGAGGATAAAATTATTTGGTCTATCGGTATTACTCTGGCAATTGGACAGGGCATCGGAGCCTGGTACGCCAGCAGATGGTCCGTTGATAAAGGAGAGAAGTGGATAATAAGGATACTGGTTGTGTCCGTGGTAGGTATGGCTATTAAGTTATGGTTTTTCTAGCAACATTTGACGATACGGTTTTCCACAGTATGGAAATTTAAGATATTAAAGGAATTGGTTTTTCAATCGGACCAATCGCCGGGTCTGAAAGCGGTGGCGTTTGCAAAGACATTCACACAGGGTGCATTTATTTCCAATGTATACGGTGGCACACGGACAGGTACATCATCTTTTGTTAAAAAAATATTTTTTTTCGCAATTGATGTGGCGTAGAATATGCCTAATGCAGGTTCATTTGTATTCACCTCATAGATATTCGCTGGCAGGGAACCAAAGCTTGGTTGAAATAAGCTCCCTTTCGAATTGAACTGATCTGCCGCTATTTTCCAGAAATCAAAAGCTTCCCTGTTAAGGCTCATTTGTTCAATACGAACCATAAATTTGCTATAAAAAGTGTATTGATTTATTGGCACCTGGCTAACGAACACTGATTTGAATTTTCCTCCCTGCACTAATAGCCCATCGCACACCTGAGGTCCTGGCTCATAAATACTGGGCCAGCATCCTCCCTGCTGCGTTTCAATATAGTACACACCTGTATCCCTCCGCCGGATGTAGGCGTTAGGACCTTTTGTTGCATCGATAAACACGCTAAAAAAATATACCGTTGGCCCTTTCAGGGGTTTATGAGAATCAAATTTGACATAAACGCTATCGATGGTGCCCGAAGATTGAATTTCTTCCGGAATAGATTTGAATAACCTTCCGTCAAACAACTCCACTTCCAGCCAGTACTTATGGCCGATCACGCCCCGGATACCCAGAGGATTGGTGTAATAAAAACCTCGTCCACCCCTAAGTATCTCCTGATTTCCGTCTTCATCAAAAATGGACACTTGTTTGGCATTTACTCCGGCACGTGAATTCAATACATCATCAACCGCTGACGGTTTGAAAATCTTTACATAGTAGGGACCCGGCTGATCGGATATGTATCCATCAATTACAATCTGATTGTTGTGCGTATCAAATGTATTTGCCTCGATGTCCAGGCGGTCGATGCAAGCGTTGCCACTAACTATGATTATGATCAAAGGCAGGAGTTTCCGATTCATTATCAGGTTATTGATTCAACCAAGATAGTAAATTCCTTTATTTTGTTACTATCACCTAAAAAGTGGTATACTAATTTCCCTCTTTCTGTTTAAATTCACTATCTGAAATGCATTTAAAAATAACACTTACGATTTTTATTGTCATGTTGGTGGTTGGATGCCAGCAAGAGCCTGTTGCTCCTGTCATGAAGGAACCTAATCCGCTTCTAGGTTTTTTGGAGAGCTTCTTACTTGAAGCGAAAAATAGGGGAATTGAGATAGATACGACCGGATTAATCTTGGAGTTAGGTGGACCTGTACGTATTGGAGCCTGCGGAATCGGCAGGCCGAGGAGCCCCGGCAGGCCACCCATAGTAAGAATTTGTGAAGTATGCGCTTGCTGGCGAGAAGATATTTACTTCAAAAACGAACTACTATTTCACGAATTTGGTCATGCTCTGCTAAGCAGGCTACATGATAATAATATCTTGCCAAGTGGCGCAAAGAAAAGTATTATGTCACAAAATATTGGTGGGGTTTTCGGTCTCAATGAAACAAAACTGAAATACTACATTGACGAATTGTTTGATCCGGCTACACCTGTACCTGATTGGGCAAAATGACGTTAAAAAGCTTACTCACGATTTTTATTGCTGTGATAGTGGTGGGATGCCAGATGATTGTGGGACACAGGTAGGTTGCTATCAAGTTCATCAAACCTGTCATACACAGTATGACTAAGTTTCACAATCTTGTAATTGTAAATTGACAGCAAACATCATTTAATAGATTTTTTAGTGTTTACTTGGATTTTGACCCTAAAAACGGATTATCTTATTGCACAGTTGGCACATTTAAGGTAGGGCTGTGCTAACCTTGGTTTCATCCGTGTTAGGATTTATTAAGCAATATTTCTCCCCTCCAAAAATAGGGTTAGGTCATGGGTTCAAAAACCCATTTGAGCCCTTCTCCAACCCTGTTCCAAAGCCGCCATTCTTTTGGGTGTGTCGGGATGTGTTGTACTTCCCAGCCAGTCAAACATAACCCTGAAAGCGGACTGCGCATCAAAGAGTGATGCTCCAAGTTTATAAAGAACGTATCCGGATACATAGTCTGACCTAAGTTCCTTCGTCCATGAATGCGTAAATGAACCATACCAGGTTGGATCAGCAAACAAATGATGACCAACTTCATGTGCAAGAACTGAAACTGGTGCCCAGGAATTATTATCATAAAGGAATGCAAGGAATTGCGGATTATATGTAATCACTGGCGATCCCATTAAATTAGATGCGCATGCGTTACCAACATCCCCTGCGTAAATGGAGATGTATTGAATATTAAGTATTGAACAAACATCTGATACAACATTAACGGCAATTTGTGCAGGGTCTCTTAAACCATCCGTACAACTACCGCCTGCGTATGAACAACTTTGCGCATTGGCATGCATTACTCCACCTTGGATTGC
>CAYTBO010000071.1:0-17315 GCA_964436055.1 uncultured Ohtaekwangia sp. | reverse complement strand
ACGTACGGTTCTGTGAGAGGCTTGAGGGTGAAACTCCCTCTTGCCTACTCAGCGGTTTTGAATTTAGTATTATCCATCATGGTGGCCGTTGCCGGGTTTTTACCGCGGAGGCGCAAAGGTGCAAAGAAAATCCTCCGAATCAAGTCGTCACCACTACTTTGCTCTTGTAACATACACATTTACAGTTGCTTGCAACTTCCGCCAAATGTTTTAAATGGACACTAATGATTTGAATCAATTTCTGATTTAAAGGAATTGAACATCATAACTTTATCCTTTCAAAAATCGACTAGTTTAAAAAAATAGTACCAACTTTGTAGAAGTTTACCCACCCATCAAAACTCATGGAGGTTAAAAAAAAGCTTACAACCCAGGAGAAGGCACTTCAAATTAATTTACGAAGAGAAGTTTATGGTTCTTTTGCTGAGATTGGTGCTGGGCAAGAAGTGGCGGCCAATTTTTTCAAAGTAGGAGGGGCCTCAGGCACCGTGGCCAAAACCATGTCTGCCTATGATATGAAATTCAGTGACGCCATCTATGGCGTTTGTGAGCGCTATGTTTGCGAAGATCGCTTACTCAACATGTTGGATCACGAATATCCCCTGTTACCTGAAAGGCTTCCGCACCGTATTGCAAAAACCCGCTTTTTTGCTTTTGCCGACACCGTGGAGGCATTGAATTTCGAGCGCACCAATCAGGGACATGGCTGGATTGGCATTCGTTTTCAAAAGCGACCCGACAGCGAGCCCAACGATTGTATCATTCACGTGAAGATGTTTGATAATGATTCTTTGCAACAGCAATTTGCAATTGGTGTCGTGGGTGTCAATATGATTTATGCCTGCATGACGCTTGAAGATCCGGAAGAGATCATGCTTTCGCTCGTGGATAGCCTTGCCCGGCGGATAGAGGTAGACATGTTCAGGATTTCGGGTCCTGACTTCGAAAAAGTAGATAACCGGCTTATGGCGCTTAAGTTGGTAAAAAATGGACTTACCAAAGCCGCCATGTTTGGGCCCAATGGTGAAGTCATGCAACCTTCGGAAGCGTTGTATAAACGTAATGTGCTCGTCTTGAGAGGCCGTTTCAGACCAGTTACTCATGTCAATGTGGATATGCTTCTTGCAGCAAGGAGACATTTCAAAAATGACCCGGATGTTGACAAAGATAAAATGCTTGTCCTCACCGAGCTTACACTAAATGATTTGAGTACGGAAGGAGCAATTGATGAGAAAGACTTCTTATATCGGGCAGATATCATTTGTTCATTGGGTCAAACGGTACTCATCTCCAACTACTTTGAGTATTATCGTGTCGCGGAATATCTCTCTAAAATTACACGTGGAAAAAAGATAGGAATGATCCTGGGTATTTATGCCCTTCAAAAAATATTTGAAGAGAAGACATATGAAAACTTACGGGGAGGTATCCTCGAAAGTTTTGCCGCGCTGTTTGGCAACAACATTAAACTGTACATCTACCCCGCACTCAAACGCAATAGCAATGAACTTTTTACGCTGAAAGATTTTGAGCGAGAACTTCCGGGTAACTTGAAAAGCTTATTCCGGTATCTTACAGACAACAATAAACTGGAAGATATCATCAATGCCAACATCAGCAACCTGAACATTATTTCGGACAATGTATTGGCCATGATCAGAAAAGGCGAACATGGATGGGAGAAATACGTTCCTCACAAGGTAGAGGAGGCCATTAAAGAACACGGCTTGTTCGACTATCCTTACACGCAAGAACCCAAAATCGCTTCGTGATTACTCTTCTTTCAACCTGGCAAAGTAGGCCTTTGCTTCTTTCATTACTTTTGGTGCAAGTACTATTCCTGATAGCACCGTAGGTATAGCCATGATGGCGTAGGCAATATCAATGATATTCATTATATCCTGCATCGTGGCAATAGCACCAAAAACTATAGTGGCCAGGTAGAAGTAATTGTAGTATTTCCCTGCTTTTACTCCGGCAATGAAAGACATTGCCTTATTTCCGTAATAGCTGTAGGAGAATATGGAAGTTATAGCAAAGAAAAAGCCACAAATCAGTAAGAGAAATCTTCCTGTTCCTCCCAGGGCTCCTTCGAATGCATTAGCGGTAAGGGTCACTCCGTTAGCCTCAGAGGTTTGCCACACACCAGTTACTAAAATGGCAAAGGCCGTGAGTGTACAAACAATAATAGTATCAATGGCAGGACTCAGCATGGAGACCAGCCCCTCACGAATGGGCTCTCTGCTCTTTGAAGCTCCGAGTGCCATAGGCGCTGTTCCAATTCCGGCTTCATTCGAAAATGATGCCCTTCGTATACCGGATATTATCAACCCGCCAAGAATTCCACCTAAAGCAGGATCACCGTGATAATTTTCTGCGGCAAAGGCATCCGTAAAGATCATCGCGAATACCCTCGGCACTTCCGTAATGTTGGTGAATAAGATAGCTACGACAGAGCTAAAATAAATAACAATCATTATTGGAACCATTTTGCCGGCCCAATTCCCGATGCGCTGAATACCACCAATGATGACAATTCCTGCCAGGAAGGTGAGAACAATTCCAATGATGAGTTTGGCTGTGCTTATTTCAAATCCAAAAAGATAAAAAGGAGAAGTACCAAGTGTAGTTCGGTTGATGCCCAGATCAATAATTACCTGGGTAAGCTGATTTGCCTGAAAAATAGGAAGACAGCCAATCATAGCGCATGCAGAAAATACATAGGCGAGAGGACGCCATGGTTTTCCAAGCGCTTCACGAATTACATACATGGGGCCTCCTTGAATAACTCCTGCTGAGTCTTTGCCTCGGTACATTAAAGACAAGGCACTGGTAAAAAAGTTAGTTGACATACCGACAAAGGCAGTAACCCACATCCAAAAGAGTGCACCGGGACCGCCAAGAGTAATCGCTGCTGCAACACCCGCTATATTGCCCATACCTACGGTTGAGGCTAATGCTGTTGAGAGCGCCTGATATGCATTGATTTGACCAGGATCATCTGGATTGTTATACTTTCCGCGAAGAATATCTATGGCATGTTTGAAATACTTGTATTGAACAAACCGGGAGTACACTATAAAATAGAGGCCACCAAAAATGAGCAGGAATGAAATCGGGGTATAGATGTCTGTAGCTAGTCTAGCAATGAATTCACTCATGCCTAATGATTTTTGTACGGTGCAAAATAGAAAAATATATTAAACAACCGCATTTTATGCCTTAGCCCGGAGGTATTCAAGCTTCCCCTGTGAAACACCCATCCAGTTGCACAGTTGGTACAGTAGCCGGGCACCTACGTTGGCATCCCAATCACCGGATTCTCCGGGTGCAACCTCATTCAGGTCGAATCCAATGATTTTTTTTCCGGATGTCGCCAGAATTTTAAGAAGCATGGTGATCTGATGAAATTCAAAGCCTCCTGCAACGGGGGTTCCGGTATTAGGACAAAGTTTGGGATCCATACCGTCAATATCAAACGAGATGTAAACCAGATCCGGTAAGTCATTTACAATCTTTTTGCAAATACTTTCCCAACTCTCACCACGGTATTGGGCATGTTTTATGTCTTCATCAAAATAAACTACAATTCTTCCCTTAGCCCGATCGATTACGTGTTGCTCCTCTTCGCAATAATCGCGTATGCCTACTTGCACCAGTTTGCGCACGGAAGGAATTTTCAACGCGTTGTATAAAATTGAGGCATGTGAATAGGTAAATCCTTCGTACGACTTTCGCAGGTCCGCATGGGCATCGATTTGAAGAATGCCAAAGCTATCGTGTTGTTCACTTAAGGCATGAATAAAACCTAAGGGAGTGCTGTGATCGCCACCCAATAATCCGACCAACTTGTTTCGTTGTAAGTATTTTTTGATGGTGTTCTTCACATAGATCATCTGGCTTTCACAGGCTTCATTTACTTTAGCCAGCGCAATCTTATCTCCTTCTTCATCTCCGGCTTCAAGGGCACGGATATGTTTCTCTGCATGCTGTCTCAACTGTTCACTTTCTCGCTGTATGTTTTCAGGTATCGGAATCATGGCAATGCCCATTTGCCAGGCGTTGGGTATGTCCTTTACAAATAAATCCACTTGAGCGGATGCCATCAGTACGGTGGAAGGTCCCTGTGCGGTTCCACCTTTGTAAGACACAGTCACTTCCCACGGAACGGGGACAACTATTACTTCCGCATTTTCTTCGTTAAAAGGCAATCCAAAGAGCTTGCCCGAAATTCCGGGTGTATTCGGATTGAAATTATCAATCGCTTTTTTTTTTGTCATAGTAGTTTATTCAAGGATAGCAGGATGCGTGTAGTTTTCCATAGTTCCATTTCCCTCTGTCACTTCAGCCCAATTGGAAATGTCGAAATGAATGGTGACCAATCCGGCAGTTTCCATAGTTCCAATTTCCGATTTTGTCAGGTATTCGGCAAAGTAAGATAGATAGGGGTTATGACCTATCAGAATTATTTTTTTATACTCATCATCAAAGTGAGTAATGTAGTCCAGCAGGTTGCGAACTGAGGCATCATAGAGTTCTTCCGCGACTAAAATTTCTGATTGTAAGTTGATAATTCCATGAATGAGCTGTGCGGTGTGCTGAGCACGTTTTGCCCCACTCGAGACCATTAAATCGACATCAAAATTATTTTTTTTTAAAAAATGTCCGATGGTGGCCGCTTCGTTCATTCCCTGATTGGTCAGATCACGGTCTTTATCCGACTGACCTTGCTGTTTCTCAGCCGATTGCGCGTGTCTGAGCAAGTGAAGTATTCGAGTCATAAAACAAATTTAATTGTTCATTAGTTTACTCCATAATGATGACTAGAATATCTGATTGAATTTGATTTTTTAAAAAAATGCAGATATTTGAAAATCTGGACTAGAAAAAACACATGTCAAAAAACCTTGTAATAGTAGAATCACCGGCAAAGGCAAAAACCATCGAAGGGTATTTGGGCAAGGACTTCAAAGTCGCTTCAAGTATGGGGCATGTGCGTGATTTGCGCAAAGGAAATCAGGCCATTGACATTGAAAATGGATACCTACCTACTTATGAAATAAGCCCTGATAAGAAAGAAGTAATCAAGCAACTAAAAAAGCTTGCCAAGGAAGCAGAGATGGTGTATCTGGCGAGTGATGATGACCGCGAGGGAGAGGCGATTTCGTGGCACCTTAAGGAAGTGCTGGACTTAACAGATGCAAAAACAAGGCGCATCGTATTTACAGAAATTACAAAAAATGCCATCAACAATGCGATGAAATCTCCTCGCGGAATTGATATTGATCTGGTCAATGCGCAGCAAGCCAGAAGGGTGTTGGATCGGTTAGTGGGTTTTGAATTGTCTCCCATACTTTGGAAGAAAATCAAAACCGGACTTTCTGCCGGTCGTGTTCAATCAGTAGCGGTGAGATTGGTTGTTGAGCGCGAAAGAGATGTAGAGAAATTTGAAGCGAAGTCTACTTTCAAAGTATCCGCAATTTTTGAATTGGGTAAGGGAAAACAATTGATAGCAGACCTGGCCGAAAAACTGGCCGATGAAAAGGAAGCTTTGGAATTTGTGGAGTCATGCAATGGTGCAACTTTTACCATTACTGACTTACAGAAGAAGCCGGCCAAGAAATCTCCGGCACCTCCATTTACTACTTCTACCTTGCAACAAGAAGCGGGAAGAAAACTGAGCTTCTCTGTTTCTCAAACCATGGTAGTGGCACAGAAGCTATATGAGGCGGGAAAAATTTCCTACATGAGGACAGACTCCGTGAATCTTTCACAAGAAGCTATACAAAGCGCAACTCAACAAATTGAAAAAGGTTTCGGTAAAGAATTTATTAAAGTAAGAAAATATAAAACCAAATCTTCCGGTGCACAGGAAGCGCATGAGGCTATCAGGCCTACCGACTTCTCTGTGCTTGATCCAAAAATGGATCGCAACGCCAGTAGACTCTATGATTTAATATGGAAGCGAGCTATCGCATCTCAGATGGAAGATGCAGAGTTGGAGCGAACGACAGCAACGATTGGAATCTCCACAAACCCACGTACACTTACCGCAACGGGAGAGGTAATCAAGTTTGAAGGATTCCTAAAGGTATATATGGAGTCCAAAGATGATGATGAAGAGGATACAGAAAGCGAAAGCAGCAAAGTATTGCCTCCGCTGAACGTTGGTCAGGACTTGAAATTGGATGAGATGAAAGCAACCGAAACGTTTTCAAGACATCCACCGAGATATACCGAGGCAAGCCTTGTAAAGAAATTGGAAGAACTGGGTATTGGAAGACCATCTACCTATGCGCCTACTATTTCAACGATTCAAAAACGCGGATATGTAGAGAAGGAGAGTCGTGAGGGGGTTGAAAGAAAGTATCAGGTCATTACGCTTAACGATAATAAAGTTAAAACACAGACTGCGCAGGAAATTACTGGAGCTGAGAAAAATAAACTCTTCCCGACAAATACAGCGATGATCGTCAATGATTTTCTGGTTGAACATTTTCCAGACATCACCAACTATTCATTCACTGCTGAGATTGAAGAAGACTTCGATGAGATAGCCAGCGGCAAACTGGAGTGGCAGAAAATGATCGACCAGTTTTACAAACCGTTTCACAAAACCGTTACTAAAACAGAATTGGTTGAAAGATCTTCGGTTTCAAATAAGTCAAAGGAACTAGGTGTAGATTCGAAAACAGGGTTGAATGTGTATGCTAAGCTGGGCCGATATGGTGCTTATGTGCAACTAGGCGAAAACCCGGAGGACGGAAAAGAAGGTAAACCCAAGTTTGCAAGCCTCCGCCAAGGTCAGTTCATTGAAAATATTACGTTGGCAGATGCCATGGAGTTGTTCAAGCTTCCACGTGAAGTGGGATCCTTCGAAGAATTACCAGTGATAATTAATATCGGGCGGTTTGGGCCTTATGTGTTGCACAACAAAAAATTTGTATCCGTTCCCAAAGATGAAGACCCATACACCATCACTTACGAACGCGCAGTAGAATTGATCAAGGCTAAACGCGAAGCTGATGCGAACAAGACCATCAAGTTGTTTGATGAAAATCCGGATGTTCAGGTTTTAAACGGACGGTACGGACCCTATATTAAGGTCGGCAAAAAGAATGTGAAGATACCGAAAGACCGTGAGCCTCAGGATCTCACCCTGGAAGAGTGCCTTACGTTGGCCGAAAACGCACCAGAGAGGCGCGGAAGGTTTGCCCCGAAGAAAAAATAGAACCATTATTTCAGTGGTTTCTCATTTCCCTTTCACATTGCTTAAATTGGAGCAAAGCATGTTTTATGAAAACTCTTTGTCTGGGCATTTGCCTTTTTATCTCTTCACTGGTTGCTGGTCAGCAACTTGATCAGTTCCTAAGTCATCCCGTTAGTTCCAATCTGGCAATAACAACAGATGGAAAAATACTGGCATGGACAATTAACGATCGGGGAAAACGAAACATTTTTATTCGCCAGCAAGATGCAGTACGACAACTCACCAGTTTTTCAGAAGACGATGGCCAGGAGTTGTCCTCGCTTGCGTTTTCAAGAGATGGAAAATATTTGGTGTTCGTAAGGGGAGGAGGTAGCAACCGCCAGGGTCAAAACCCAAACCCTGCAAGTATGGCGGAAGGAGCAGAGCAGGCCATTTGGTGTGCCCAACTTAACGGTAATGAAAAACCATTCCGGTTAGCCGCAGGCCACAGTCCACAGGTGATACCTTCGAATAAACAGATTGTATTTGAAAAGTCGGGTCAGGTATTTTCTATTAACATTGAGAAAAATGCTTTTCCTGAAAGTCTGTTCTCAGTACGGGGAAACAACAGCATTGCCGGCTTTTCTCCGGATGGAAGTAATTTACTTTTTGTAAGTAACCGGGCTGACCATGCATTTATTGGCGTGTTCAATTTGCAGGAACGGAAGATTAAATGGATTGCACCTGAAATCGGTCATGACCAATTCCCCGTATGGTCGCCCGATGGAAAAAACATAGCGTTTATCCGCCAACCCGGCAACCGGGCTGGTGAGTTGAGAAGCCTGACAGGGGGGGTAAAATTTTCAGTAATGGTAGCAGACTTCAAATCAGGTAAAGCATCCGCCATATGGAGCTCACCGTCAGATGATGGGGGTTTTTCTCAATATTATCCCACTACTCCGTTGTCGTGGTCCAAAACTAATCGAATCTTGTTCTTTTCCGAACATGAAGGTTGGAATCATGTGTACTCCATCGCACCCGATGGAAAAGATATTCGGGATATTACACCTGGAAATGGAATTGCGGAAAGTTATTCCTACAATGATGATCAGACTTCCATTTATTTTGATGGTAACAGAGAGGATATCGACCGCAGACATATTTGGATAACCAGTGTAAAGGATGGTAGGCCTCAGGCTGTCACGTCAGGGGAAGGCATAGAGATGTACCCGCAATGGAACAATGGATTATATTGTTTCCGATCTGGGTACAATTTCTCCATGACGTTAGTCTCGTATGACATTAAGAAAAAGGAATTCAAACCTTTGCTTCAAAATTCTTCATCCACTTTTTCACCTAAAGGATTTATAAAACCGGAGCAGGTCATACTCAAAGCGGAAGATGGCACCACCATACACGCACAATTATTTATAGATCGATCTATTAAAGGCAAGCGGGCTGGCGTTGTATTTATGCACGGAGGGCCTATTCGCCAAATGCTTCTTGGATTTCATTATAGTGAGTACTACATCAACTGCTATGCATTTAATCAATACCTGGCCAATCAGGGTTATGCAGTAATATCAGTTAACTACCGTGATGGTATCGGCTATGGAAGAGATTTCAGACGTGCAAAAAACCAGGGCCCTCGGGGGGCAAGCGAGTATCAGGATGTAGTTGCCGCAGGAAAGTATTTGCAACAGATGGTTGAAGTGGATGCATCAAAGATTGGCCTATGGGGCGGTTCGTATGGAGGCTACCTCACTGCTATGGGCCTTGCCCGCAATCCGGAATTATTTAAAGCAGGTGTAGATATTCATGGAGTTCATGATTGGGCGTTCCGTGCCCGTGAATTTTCGCCAGGCGGGGGTTGGGGAATTACCGAGGCCGACATGAAACTGGCATATGAATCTTCCCCAGTCAGCGACTTATCGAAGTGGACGGGACCGGTATTAATGATTCATGGTGATGACGACCGCAACGTGTTGTTTCAACAAACGATTGATCTGGCCGAGAAGCTCAGGGATAAAGGAGTTGTTACCGAGATCCTGACTTTACCCGATGAAGTACACGGCTTTCTCCGATACGAAAGCTGGCATCGTGTCTTTGAAGCCTCAAAAGATTTCTTTGACCGAAAACTCAAATGAAAAATCTGGTAGTACTTACTGGCGCTGGCATGAGTGCCGAAAGCGGCATACCTACCTTCCGCGATGCGGGTGGATTATGGGAGGGTTATGATGTATTAGAGGTGGCTACACCTGAGGGCTGGATAAAGAACCCTGAATTGGTACTGAACTTTTATAATCAACGTAGAAAGCGTGCTCTGGAGGTAGAACCTAATCGTGGACATCAAATAATAGCGGAGCTCGGAAAAGATTTTAATACCCATATCATTACCCAAAATGTAGACGACTTGCACGAGCGCGCAGGCTCCACTCAAATCATTCACTTGCATGGCAGCCTTTTTGAATCACGAAGCTCTGTTGATGAGCGGTTGGTTTACCCCATTCATGGATGGGAATTAAAATTGGGAGACGTTTGCGAACACGGTTCACAACTTCGTCCCAACATTGTATGGTTTGGAGAGCTTGTAAATAAAATGGACAATGCCATCAGACTAGTAAGCCAGGCCGATATTTTGTTGGTTGTAGGCACTTCCCTACAGGTGTATCCAGCTGCCAGTCTGATAGACTACGCGAAACCTGGGGCAAAGAAAATCATCGTAGATCCCAAAAAGCCTCAATATGGATATGGCGATGATTTTGAGTTTATACTTGAAGGCGCATCAACAGGAATGGAGAAAGTGAAAAAGTTTTTAGCAGGCAGTTAGAACTCCAACTTGGAATTATTTACGAAACGGCACCCGCTCACCCCATGATCCCCTAACGGGGAATCACGCGATGATTTGCCCCTTCAGGGGTTAGGGGTGAGATAGATTCCGCAGTTTAATCATTAATATATCCCTAGCTGCTCTCAAACGGAATTCCAGTTTGTGTTGCGATCACTTGCAAATCTTCAATCACTCGTTCTGATAATGGAATCCCTTCTTTTGTTCTGATTTTCTCAGCTTCAAATTCCGGTTCTCCCGGAATATAAACACGCTCCTGTCCCGGGGCAGGTTTTGTGTTTCGCATCACAGATACCCATTCATCGATGCGCTGTTTGAATTCATTCACGTCCATGAATCCATCAATTTCCATTGCTCCGAAAAAATGCCCGATACCCTTACCCACGCTGCGGGTTGGTAATTCCTGACGAAGTGCAAACGGGGGTGCAAACGGTCCCCAGTTGGCCCCGCTCAACACAGCGGATAAGATATCCACCATTGCTGCCAGGGCATATCCCTTGTGCCCTCCTTGTTCCCAGGTTGAGCCCAGCGGCAAAAGGGCTCCTCCATCCACCATGTGTTCCGGATTGGTAGAGGTTGTTCCTAACTTATCAATGATCAAGCCATTGGGTATGCTCTCATTATTGCGAATGGCAATTTCTATTTTCCCGTAAGCTGTCGCGCTGGTTGCCAGGTCAATGACAATGGGTGGTTCAATCAATCCGGGAAATGCAATTGAAATGGGGTTCGTACCCAGCATCCTTTCCGCACCCCACAGGGGTGCCACCAATTTGGTTGTATTGGTCATGGCCCATCCAATCATGTCATGCTTAAGTGCCTGTAGTGAATAATATCCTCCAATCCCAAAGTGGTTGGTGTGAAAAACTGAGATCCACCCGGAGCCAAATGTTTTTGCTTTTTCGATGGCCATTAAGTTAGCGTAGTGCCCTACCACCAGGCCGAGGCCATTGTCTCCATCCAAAGTGCCTACGCTTTTTTTGTCTCTCACCATTTTTAATGTTGGCCTGGGGTTGATAAGCCCTTCTGAAAGCAGACCTACATAACTGTATAGGCGGGCCACGCCGTGGGAATCGATTCCACGAAGGTCGGAAAGGGAAAGTATATTACTGGCGATCTCTGCATGATCTTGTGGAATGCCAAAATGGATGAATACTTTTTGAGTAAAGTCTTTCAGGTACTCAGTGCTGAATTTTTTTTGATTGTCGAGTGTCAAGGTATTATTTGGCTGCTTCGTCTTTCAAAAATTTGTAAAACCGGTCGGTGTTAAAATTTGTGGTGCCCACTTCCCTGGCTATGATGTTCCCTTGCTTTGAAACGACCAGGGTTGTTGGGATTGAAGGCACATTGAGTTGATTGGTAAGATAACCTGAAGGCATGTAAGCAGAAAATGTAAAATCCCTATCCATTAGGTATTTAATCACTTTTGGCAGGTCTTTATCTTTATCCAGCGAGAGGATTACAAATACAATGTTAGGATCACCATCTATTTTTTCGTACAACTTTTGTATGGTTGGCATTTCAGCACGACAAGGCCCACACCAGGTTGCCCAAAGATTTAGGAATATTACCTTGTCTTTAAAATTTGCAAAGTCAAGTTTATTACCATTCAAATCCTTAATGGTGAAATTGTAATTGAAGGTTGCATCTTTTTCTTCTCTTTGGATGGAAGCGTCCATCAGGCCAGTTTTCAAGATGGCTGATTGGGCCAGAAATGAGATGCTGCTCAAGAGCCCTGTAAATTGGAGTATCCAAACCACAAAGATTGCACCTACCCAGGGCTTAATAATTTTGATCATTCGTTTCAGCCAATTCATCTTTGGTCCGGTTGTTGAAAAGTATTCTTCAAAATGTCATTATTTGCTTAATTTGCTACAATTTACATTATAAAATGGTTCGCATCGCCCTTATCCTATTTGCTATTACCACTTTTTTGCAGCCAGCAGCGGGGCAAAAGGTAAAGTACAAGGATCTTTTTATTCTGCTAAATGCCAAGCAATACGATCAGGCAGAACCGTTTTTGCGCAAATACCTCAGTGAGACCGATGATAACCCAAATGCTTTCCTTTTCATGGGTATTACCCTCCAGGCGAAAGCGGCAACTAACGATGTTTTGAAGCATACGGAAATACTTGTGGGCAACATTGATTCTGCCGTTTTATTTTATGACAAAGCCTATAAACAAATTGACGAAAAGGAAATCAAACGAAATGATGAGTACTACCAGGCTTATAACCGCAGGGATTTGCGGACAGGTAAATTTGGGGTACAATTGTCTGATATTCAGTTTGATCTGGAAAAGAAGATGCAGGCTCTGAAAGAAAGGAAAGAACTAATCATCGCATTGAAGCGTCACTTTACTGATGCTGATATTTTTTACAAAAAAACACAATTTCTTTTCAAAGACATTAACATAATATATGCAACGCAGCAAAGTCTAAACCTTCGCGCTACCGATACCACAGTGATGAATCTGAAAAGAATCGCAATAACTTTCGATTCAGCGATCGCAGCCTTCAATAAGTATAAAGAGGTATCAGGAAAAGTTGGGAAAACGGCCTATAATCAGGAAATATCTCTGCAGGAAATCAAAGACCTCAGTAAAGATGGATTATCACCTGCAGATTTTATGAATGATAAACTGGCGTTGTGGGATTATAAACGATGGTCGGAGAGTACAATTGCCAACATAGAAAATGAGATCATCCCTATGCGTGGCCACCTCATCACCTATGATATTGAAATTAATAAGTTGAGAGAAAAGTTGAGAAAGGATTCTGTTTCAGTTAAAAATGATTTGACAAAACTGGTGGACAAGATGCTTTATGCACAATTGATCAAGTATGATCCTGATCCACTGCCGATGGATATTTATGGTATGAAAATAGCCGAGCTAGAATATTTATCTGAATTGATCAACCACCAGGCGTATCGGGATTCATTGGATATAATGTTGCACATTGAAATGATCAAAAGGCAGCTTAAGGAGTTAAACAAATTAGACAGCTTAGCTGGTAAGGTTGTTGCTAGGGATTTTGAAGAAGAGGAGAAGAACTATGCTCATTTTATTAAGAATGCTTATGGCACTCCCGTGGTGCTGAAAAGTTTGGCAAAGACAACGTTGGATTTCGCGGAAAGAGAGAAGAAACGTAAGAATGAGGAGTTGGATCAGTATAACAACGCTCTAAAATGGATTGTCACGGAGAGCGATACCATTCCGCTATTCACCAACGTAAACGATACGGGCAAATACAGACCACTTATTTTGGTGGAAGAGAGATACACTGCGGGCTTCGAGTTTGCTGACTCATTGGCCGTTGGTTATTTCCGTACGATCACCCCTTCAAGAAGAGCTGACGTGGCTGTCAATTTTCCTGTAGATAAGAATTTTACGCTTCGCAAGTTGCCGGTAATTAAGGCGCTTTCTGCTACCGATGAAAATGGGCAGGTATTCTATACCCTCTTTTATTCTGAGGAGAAAGTTGAAGATAAGTTCCCGGTTACGCTGGCTAAAATCTACCGGACCGATGGTCTTGCCTGGAGCAAAAATTTTTCATTTGAATTGCTTCCTGCTGAAGTCTCTTTTCAAATTGAGTCCGGGGAAGTTGCTGTAAAAACTTCCAATCCGGCAGGAGAGAGCAAGATGGTACACATCGACAAAAACGGCAAACGCTTAGATAGCTCCAAGCCTTAGGTTTATCCCAATCAGGCGCAAGCGTCTCGTTTGTGCCGGTAATAGAAGCAATAGCCATGAGAGCGTGGGTGTTATATGATAAAAAATTGATAAGTATTTGAAAGAGGTTTTAGTAAAAAAGACACAAGCGAGACGCTTGCGCCAGCAGGGGGGTATAAGATCAGAGACAAAGAAGGTATCCACTTCCGTTATGAACGAAGTCAAATATTTCGATTAATAGTATGACCCCCCACTCGCCCTCGTTTGTAACGAGGGTGAGTGAGAACAGCGATTGTATCGCTTTTGATTAGGTTCTAAAGTGTGAAAACAACAATGCATAAATTGGCGCTGCAAGCGTCAACCTCGTGCGTCCTCGTTGCAAACGAGGACGAGCGGGGGGCCATATCAAAGGTTGAGTTGAACATATCGGGGAAAACCTGCATATCCTGAAAGAAGATCAGCTTTACTACACCTACCGCAAAGGCGAGGAGAAAAAAAGAAACCCATATGTAATTAAGAATCATCCCTAATTACTTTTTGAAACTCATTGCATTATTCTTCCCGTCAATGTCGGCCATCTCTTTTTTAGGATCGATTTCAACACTTTCGATGCCTCCAAGCCTTTTATCAATGGTAAATGCATACGTAGGATTTACCCAATTCCAGGCTGACAGCCGGTTCCACGTCATGGACGTATTGTCTAAGAATTTGCCTCCCAGCATTTCATTTAATGGAATATAAAAACCTTGCGCACTGCCATCCTTGTACCGTACCAATATTTCTACAGGCATAGGGAAGGTACCAATGCGACTAAGGGTGACCGTTGTTTTGTTTTGTGATTCGGATACATTGGTCACGGCATAGTCGATGTGTTTGGTTGTCAGGATCCAATTGCGGTAAAACCAATGCAACTGCAGACCCGATTCTTTTTCCATCACTCGGATAAAATCATTCGGCTCCGGATGTCTGAATTTCCACGTGTTGTAGTAGCGTCTCATACCTTTATAAAAAGAATCTTCACCCATTATGTATTTGAGTTGGTTCAGAAACATGCCGCCCATGCTGTACGCGGCTATGCCGTAAGCGGTGTTGGTGTTGTAATGATCACTGTGCTGTCCCAAGGGCTCCTGCAACCCTTTTTCCACCAGCATAAAGTAGCTGGCATAGGCATCCGCGTGCGGATCGGGACTATTAAACAACAACGCCATGGACTCGTTGCTGGCAAAGTCGGTAAAACCTTCGTCCATCCAGGGATAGAGAGCTTCGTTGTTGGCCAACACACCTTGAAACCAGCTATGGGAGGCTTCGTGTACCGTCACACCCACCAGACTCCCCAGTGATCGCTCACCGGTGATCAATGTGCACATGGGATATTCCATACCGCCGTCACCACCCTGTATGATGGAGTAAACGGGATAGGGATACTGGCCAAACTTTTCATTCATAAACAGAAAATGCTTTACGCTATAGTCCTTCAGCTTGGTCCAGTTCTCCGTGGTCTTTTCGCCCGGCTGATAGAAGAAATGCAACATCGGACCGCCGGGCACCTGTGCCAGGGTGTGTGCATAATCGGGATCAGCTGCCCATGCAAAGTCATGGACTTGCTGTGCCTTGAAATGCCACGTCAATGGACCCTTTGATTTCTTTACGTTCACTCCTTCCGATTCATACCCATGACCGATCTCAGCAGGATTTTGCAGCACACCGGAGCCGGCCACGACAAACTCCGGAGCGAGGGTGATCTTCACATCATAATTTCCCCACACACCATGAAACTCGCGGGCTACATATGGGTAGGCATGCCAACCCTGAAAGTCGTACTCGGCTAGCTTGGGATACCATTGGGTCATGGAATAGGATATACCTTCTTTGCTGTCACGGCCCGACCTGCGTATTTGTATGGGCACCAGCGCCTCAAATTTCATCTGGAAGACAGTTTGTGCACCGGGTAGGATGGGCTTGGGCAAGTTCACCTCCAGGATGGTCCCCACCGTGGTATAATTTGTTTCGTAACCGTCCTGTGTGAGGGCAAGGATACGCTGGTAGCCGATTTCATTGTCTTTCAGTTTGGAGATTCTGTCTTTCACGCGAGGGTCGGGGTCGCGCAGATTTTGTGAGCGTATGTCCATCATGCTGCCCGGTTGAAAGGCGTTGAAGAAAAGGTGGTAGTACACTTTCTGGAGCGTGTCTGTGGAGTTGTTGGTGTAAATAAGTTTCTGGTCGCCCGTTAGTTTATGCGTTTTTGTATCCAGAGCCACATCCATGGTATAGTCTACCTCCTGCTGCCAGCGATAGTCCTGTGTGTAAGCGGTAATTGTAGAGATTGTAAAGAGTAATGCGTAGAATGATTTCATGAGATGTATTTATCAAGCCTGTAAAATATCAAAAGTAAATGGGTTGGGCAAGGAGAGGTATGTAAGCGCTTCTCTTATCACACACTTTCTTTAAGCCTCGCTTTGATCCGGTCGTAAATCCTTTTGTATAATTTGCTCTCAGCGTGCGTTCTTAAAAAGCCTTGACTCCTTTTTTAGTGATGCGACAAGTCGCCACTGGTTTTTTTCCGTTGAATGATTTTTCAATCACGATGTAGGTCTCCCATCCCCACGGAAAAGTTTTTGCATCAATTTTTTCAGGGGGGCCAGAGGCATAGTATTGATAAAATAAATTCGGATCGCCAGGTCCAAACGGTATGAGGGTCACCGCATCGTTTAATAAATATTTCCAGGATGAATTGGTGTTCACGGTAGAGGCAAGCGAATCATTTTCCTGAACAATTAAGGCAGCTCTTTTTCCCATCAGGTACACTGGTGCCTCATCTGCATAGTTCACCACTTGCACCGCTAATAGATTGTCACCTGCTTTGAGTAACGAAGCGATATCCAACGATTCGAACCGCCAATGCCGTGCGTCACTCACTTGAGGTCCATCCGTCACGTACGTACCATTAACAAAAAGCCGATAACGATTATCGGCTGATAAGTGAATGATGAATTGACCAGGCTTAGCTTTTAACGAAAATGATTTACGAAAATGATATACACCAAATTGATGCGCATTTTCTTCAGGACCGACCCACCGAGCTTCCCAGAGATCGCGCACAAATCTTTCGGAAGGTGTAACTAGCTGTTGTCCGATAGCAAGGAATGGACAAAAAATAAGTAGAAGTATTTTCTTCACCCAAGAAAGGTAAAGAAAAGAGGCTGAAAAGTATCTTTCTCCAGCCTCTTTTTTAGTGTCAAAAGCTATTGTTGAACTGCTTCCGTTCCACCATACCACTTAATGTTGCGCGAAAAGTACATCAACACACCTACTATCATGAACAAACCGATGCTTCCTATCAACAGCGAAAAATCCTGAGCCTGAATGATGACAAAAATGAATGTATAGAAACTGCACATCAGCAAAAAGAATAGAATAATGATAGCCCGTTGTTTTAAAAAATTTGCCGCATAAAGTACAACCAATAATATTGTGGCGATAGAGGATACTACATACGCCCAATTGTAGCCGATCTGTTCAGAAAATGAAAGCAACAGGGTGTAATAGATGATCAACGCGGCTCCAATCAAAATATTTTGAAAGGGATGAATGTGAATTTTTTTGTGATC
>CAYTBO010000070.1:0-17357 GCA_964436055.1 uncultured Ohtaekwangia sp. | reverse complement strand
AATGGTACCGCATCTGACTTTGATGGCAATTTCACGCTAAGCGTAGGAAATGATGCCGTTTTGATTTTTTCCTTCATTGGATATAAAACCCAGGAGACCCCAGTAGGATCACAATCTACTCTGAATGTTTCAATGGAGCTTGATGTTACTGCCTTATCAGAGGTGGTTGTGATTGGCTATGGTACGACTACGGTTAAGGATGCTACCGGTGCGGTTGCTGCTGTCAGATCCGAAGATTTCAACGGTGGTATAATTTCTTCTCCAGAACAATTGATTCAGGGTAAGACTGCTGGAGTTCAGATAACAAGCGCAAACGGTTCTCCTGGTGCAGGGGTTCAAATCAGAATTAGAGGAACTACTTCTATCAGATCCAATAATAACCCGCTATTTGTGGTTGATGGGGTTCCATTAAGTGGTGGTACCCAGCCTTCAGCACCAGACGTTGGATTTGGTACCTCAGCGGATACTAATCCACTGAACTTCATAAATCCGAACGATATAGAAAGTATAAGTATTTTGAAAGATGCTTCTGCGACAGCTATTTACGGGTCTCGTGGTGCCAATGGTGTTGTGATTATAACCACAAAAAGTGGTAAAGGAAATAAAGGAACTTTTGATTTTGGGTCAAGCGTGAGCGTTTCTTCTCCGGCTAATAAATTCGACCTACTTGAAAGAGACCAATTTTTGAGCGGTGTTACTCAATTTGGTGGAAATGCATCAGCTCAGGATTTTGGTGCGAATACAGATTGGCAAGATTTTTTGACTAGAACTGCAGTCTCTCACAAGCAGGACCTTTCTTATTCAAAGGGGTATGAAACGGCTTCGATCCGAGCCTCACTGGGTTATGAAAATCAACAAGGTGTTTTGGAGAATTCCTACATGAAGCGACTTACGGCAAGGGTAAATGGTTCGAAATCTTTAATGGATGATAAATTGAATATTGACTTGTCTACTACATTTTCAAATGTGAATAGAGAAGATCCTGCAACCAGTGGTAATGCCGGTTTCCAGGGAGATATTTTAGGGGCCGCGTATTCAGCAAATCCCACCTGGCCAACTGATCCTGACTTTAATACAGGTGGTCAAAGAAGCCCAGCTAATATGCTGGAGTATTATCAGAGCCGTGGTACAACCAATAGAATCCTCGCAAATCTTTCAGCCGATTATAAATTGACAAATGCACTTACGGCAAAAGCTACGTACGGACTGGATTTTTCAAGGGGAGATCGTACTACGTTGATCAGCGGTAACGCAATTAATGCCGGCAATGGTGTGGCAGGAAGCGGTACTGGTCAGTTAAACCAAAATAATACAACCAGCAACCTTCTTGAATTAACATTAAATTATAGTAAGGAGGTTGGAAATGTGAAAATTGACTTGGTGGGTGGATACTCTGTACAAAGTTTCCAAAATCAATTTTATTGGACGCAAGGAAGAGGTTTTACTGATTTCTCAAATTTTGGTAGCATGGAAGATGCCCTTAACAATGCTTTTGATATTGTGGACGGTGTTGCTTCAGGAATTGCAGGTGATGGCCGTTATAATAACTGGGGTGTGTCTGACGATCTTCGTGGCGGAGCTCAAACTACTGGCGGATTTGTAAACGGGATAAATTTTGATACAGGTGAATTGACTCAATCCTTTTTTTCAAGACCATCAGGTTTGGGTCTAGCAGCAATTGGAGCCAATTTCTTTGACCAAACCGATTTCATACAGTCTTATTTTGGCAGAGGTAACTTTACCATTAACAATAAATTCTTAGTTACTGCTACTTTGAGAGTAGATGGTTCTTCAAGATTTGGTGATGATAATAAATACGGTGTCTTTCCGTCTACAGCGGTGGCCTGGAAACTTCATGAAGAGGATTTTATGCCAGATATATTCAATTCTTTTAAGTTAAGGGCTGGATATGGTGTCGTGGGTAATCAGGATGGATTAGGTTTTGGTGAATTCATTAGAAGGGAAAGGTGGGGAGATGTTTCGGTAGGTGAAAATAACCAAATAGTTATACCAGGTCAAAACGTCCAAGGTTCGGTAAATCCTGGATTAAAATGGGAATCCACAACTCAAACTAGTGTAGGAATTGACTTTGGTGTGATGAATGATAAACTCAGCGGAAGCTTTGATTATTATGTGAAAAATACCACCGACTTGTTATTGAGAAGGAACGCTGCTCAACCTGCCGTTGCCGCTCAAATTTTTGATAACCTTGATGCAACAGTAGAAAATAAAGGGTGGGAAGTCTCTCTTTCTTATGCGGCAATTGAATCATCAGATGCATCGTTTACCATTAGCGGAAATCTTTCATATAATAAAAACCTATTGAAAGATTTTGGAGGCCAGCTTGATGCGGGTACCATTTTTGGTCAGGGATTGACAGGTGCTTATGCTCAGCGTCTTGCTGGTGGACAACCTCTTTTTTCTTATCACCTTAGGGAGTTTGGAGGATTTGATGCTAACGGGCAACCAATTGGTGATGAACAAATATTTGTTGGAAAAACTGCCTTGCCTACCTGGAATGCCGGACTTTCCTTAAATGGACGGTACAAGAAATTTGATATCAATATGTACTTTGCAGGTCAATTCGGTCACTACCTTTATAATAATACCCGAAACGGGTTCTTTACAGCCGGATCCATAAACAATGCAAGGAATGTAACTCCGGATGTGTTAACTAGTGGTGAGGCAGGGTCTGCCGAGGCATCGGTGTCAACTCGTTTTCTGGAAAAGGGTGATTTTCTGAGAATGCAGAACTTAACGCTAGGTTACAATGTTCCTTTAAAAAGTGGAGCTATTAAAAATTTGAGACTCAGCTTTAATGCGCAAAACCTATTTGTGATTACCGACTACACAGGGTTAGATCCTGAAGTGAGTTCTAATCCTGCAGATGCTAATTTGTTAAACAACTTACCTACTGCGGGTATTGATTGGGCTGCATATCCTAGACCGAGAACATTTACATTAGGATTAAATGCGTCATTCTAAATAATTGAAACGATCGAAAAAGTTGAAGAAATGATAAATAAACAAAAAAATGAAAAATAGAAGTATAATTCCAGCAATAATACTGGGTATAGTGTTGTCTTCTTGCAGTCTGGATATTGAAGAAACAGACTCATTAATTACCGAAGGTGCTTCTGATGTATTTAACGGTGTTGAAAGCCCATCCGGGTCAATTACTACTATTTATAACAACCTCTCAGGACAGGCGGGAGATCAAGCCAATTTATACGCTTTGCAGGAAGTAACAACTGATGAGTTAATGGTGCTTACAAGGGGTACCGACTGGGGAGATAATGGAGTTTGGAGAACGCTTCATCAACACACCATGGGGCCGACACATCTCTATGTTAATACTGTTTGGAATGAAAAAAATGGTGCAGTTCTGAGGGCTACTGAGATAATCGATCCATTGAGTAACGCGTCTTCAGCAGAAATTGCTGAAGCTAAATTCCTAAGGGCATACAATATGTGGCTGGTAATGGACTTTTGGGGACAGGTTCCCTTCAGAAACCCTACAGACGGTCCTGAGATTATACCCGAAGTATTTTCGAGGACTGAGGCATACGACCTTGTAGTGCAAGACCTGACAGATGCCATAGCTGGATTACCAGCAAGCGACCCAACCTCAAGCAATAAAGCCAGGGCAGTAAAGGCTACGGCAAGATTCTTCTTGGCAAAGGTGAAATTGCAGGCAAATGTTTACAAAGGCTCTTATGGCAGCAATGATTTGCAGGACGTTATTAATTTAGTTGATGCCATTGAAGATGAAGGTTATTCACTCGTGGGTGGCGACTATTTTGACTTGTTCGTAGGACCAACATTCACTAATACAGATGTAATTTGGAATGTGGAAGCAGGTGTAGGGAATAGAATGTGGAATGGACTACATTACAACCAACCTGCAAAAACAGGTCAAGGCAATGATGGAGGTGGATGGAATGGCTTTACTACGTTATCTGAATTTTATGATAAGTTTGAAGGACCACCTGATAACAACTCGCTTGGTCAAGGCCAGGAAGAAAGACGGGGTTTTACCCAAACATTAGCATCCACCAATGCCGACAATTTTGGATTTGGATTTGGATTCCAATTTGGTCAAATGTATAGTTTCAAAAATGGCGCGGCTGTAGCGCTAAATGACAGACCCGGAGCTCCATTAGTGTTTACCAAGGAAGTTCCAGGACTTGTGGGTAATAATGAAAGGACTGGAATCAGGTTATTGAAATATTCTCCTGTTAATGGTGCCTTTACTCAAGGAATTGTTATGGCTAGATTTGCAGATGCTCATTTAATGAGAGCAGAAGCAAAATTGAGATCGGGAAATGCAGGTGGTGCATTAACTGATGTTAACCAATTGCGAGCGCTGAGGGCCAATACATCTGCACTAACTTCACTTACTGAAGCTGAAATGCTTGATGAAAGAGGGAGAGAGTTGTACCTTGAAGGATGGAGAAGGCACGACTTAATCCGTTTTGGAGTTTTCAAAAATGCTTGGCAATTTAAAGAAGCCGGTGATGGACATGCAGATCTATTTCCAATTCCTGCCAGTGCGTTACTTTCAAATCCGAATCTGGTACAAAATCCAGGATATTGACAAGATATAATTTGTGTTAAAAAAAAGAGGGCTAGTGCCCTCTTTTTTTATTTATCCTTCCTTAACTTGTTACTGTAAACGTATTTGTTTCATTGCAAAATGGTCATCTGAAAAGACAATTTTGAACGAAGGTGAT
This sequence comes from uncultured Ohtaekwangia sp., assembly GCA_964436055.1. Taxonomy (GTDB): domain Bacteria; phylum Bacteroidota; class Bacteroidia; order Cytophagales; family Cyclobacteriaceae; genus ELB16-189. Next base: position 12,624 of record CAYTBO010000070.1, on the reverse strand, counting down.
GGATTGCTGACTGAAGTATCAGCATAGCGTATAAAAATGTCATTAGACTTTTTGGGTTTGTTATTTTTGATGTTATTCGGGATTGCACTCCAACCATGAAGAGATGAGTCTATGAAATTGCTGTCCTTGCGGATAATGATTGCCCTTTGCCTAGTCGGAGTCTTCTCTTGCCGTAAAAATGATGAAATGTTCAAATCATTACCATCGGAGAAATCCGGTATTCATTTTGTAAATGAGCTAACACCATCTGAAGATTTGAACATATTAACTTATTTATATTATTATAATGGAGCGGGGGTAGCGGTTGCAGATTTCAACAATGATGGATTTAACGATATTTATTTCACAAGTAATCAAGGTGCCGATAAGCTATACATTAACCGACAAAACCTAAAATTTGAAGACGTTACTGAGATATCTGGAATTGATAATGCAACCGGCTGGAGCACCGGAGTAACTCATGTCGATATAAATGGCGATGGACTTTTAGATATTTATTTATGCAAGGTTGGCAATTACAAATCGATCAAGGGGTCAAATCTCCTATACATCAACCAGGGAATGGACGCAAATAATGTTCCTGTTTTTAAAGAATCAGCACAAGCATATGGCCTTGATTTAATAGCCTTTTCTACACAAGCTGCTTTTTTTGATTATGATTTAGATGGAGATTTAGACATGTATTTATTGTCACATTCTGTGCATCCAAATCATTCATATGGGAAGGGTGAAAATCGACAGGGTGTAGATTCTCTTGCAGGCGACAGGCTATTTGAAAACATTAATGGTGTCTTTAAAGATGTGTCTCGGGAAGCGGGTATATATCAGGGAAGAATTGGCTATGGGCTCGGATTGGCTATTGGCGATTTAAACAATGATGGGTATCCGGATATCTATATCGGAAATGATTTTTTTGAGCATGACTATCTGTATAGGAATAATGGGGATAAAACTTTTACAGAATTAAATTCAAAGGATTTCAGAATTCTGGGGCATACGTCACATTATTCGATGGGTAATTCTATAGCGGACATCAACAATGATGGGAAAATGGATATAATGAGCCTTGATATGCTCCCGGAAGATTTGGTGACTTTAAAGTCGTCGGGTGTAGAAGATGGATATCCCGTATACAATCGCTTTTTGAAAAATGGATATTCTCCACAATTTATGCAAAACACCCTTCATATAAACAGGGGTAATTGGATTTTCAGCGAAGTAGGGTTTCAATCAGGTATTGCCGCCACGGAGTGGTCATGGGGTATTTTGGTTACTGACTATGATATGGACGGTTTTAAAGATCTTTACGTTACCAATGGAATCCTTGGAGCCACTAACGATATGGATTACATTAACTTCATTTCTCAAGACTTAATACAGAATGACATCGGTAAGAGCCAGGGAGGCGTGTCGCTCGATTTCACTAAATATATTCCGGAGAAAAAAGTAACGAATTACGCATTTAAAAATAATGGGAATGCTTCTTTCACGGAGGTAACAGATCAATGGTTTAAGACAGTGCCTTCTTTTAGCAATGGCGGTGCCTATGCTGATTTAGATAACGATGGAGACCTCGACTTAGTAATAAGTAATGTCAATGAAAATGCCTTTATATTTGAAAACCTTTCCAATAATCGGCAAACGAAAAATTTTATAACCTTCAAGTTTAGAGGACCAAAGGATAATTTTTTTGGAATAGGAGTGAAAGTTGAAATCTTTGCTGATGACCTGTATATCAGTGAAGAGAATTTTCCCGTTAAATCCTATCTGTCTTCGGTTCCTAACGATATTGTAATGGGTTTGGGGTCGCATCAAATCATTGATTCAATAAAAGTTATATGGCCAAACTCAAGGGTGCAAAAGCTAAGTAAGGTAGAGGCAAATCAGACAATTGTATTGGCGTATCTGGATGCCCTTCCGTTTGAATCAAGCCGATCGACACCTCCTAAATCGATCAATTATATCAGTAATACAGATATTCAGATTGACTTTGTTCATCATGAGGAAACCACACTGGATTTTGATCGGGATCCGTTAGTGCCGTTTGCGTTAAGTAATGAAGGACCTCGCATTGCAGTGGGAGATGTGAATGGCGATTTACTGGATGATATATTTATAGGAGGCGGTAAGTTCCAGGCAAGCCAACTATTTATTCAGAACAAGGAGGGTGCGTTTGTGAGTAGTCAATCGGAATTGTTTCAATCAGATTCAAAAAGTGAGGATGTTGATCAGCTGTTTTTTGATGCCGATAATGATTCGGATTTGGATTTGCTCGTTGTTTCAGGAGGAAATGAATTTATTGATGGCGAACCTCTTAAACCCAGATTATACATTAATAATTCGGGTATTTTTGAATATCGGGAAGCGGAATTCCAAAATATCTCTATTAACGCCTCAGTGATACGGGCTGTTGATATTGATAATGACGGTGATAACGATGTAATCATTTGTTCAAATTCCCTTCCCGGAAAATTTGGGGAGAGTGCAAGTAATTACATTTTTCGAAATGATGGTACCGGTCATTTTGAAGACGTTTCTCAACTAGTTGGTAACTCCTTTCAACAAGCTGGCCTGATTACTGATGTGGCGATTGCTGATATTGACAAAAATGGTTTTATGGATATTGTTGCTGTAGGAACCTGGATGCCAATAACCTTATTCATGAATGATGGCAAGTCATTAACCCAAGTGCAATTAGCTGGCACACACGGATGGTGGAAATCAATAGCTATAGAAGATTTTGACAAGGATGGTGATTTAGATTTTGTGGCGGGAAACTGGGGACATAATTCTCGATTGAGCGCCACCAGCAAGGAGCCAATACGGTTGTATCGGAATGATTTTGACGACAATGGAGATGCGGAGACATTGATCACGTATTTCCATAGAGGTCAGGAGACCTTCATAGCTTCTATGGATGAGTTGTCCAAACAATTACCGTTTATAAGGAAGAAATATCCTACATATCGCGAGTTTGCTTCAGCGCGGGTTGATGAAGTTTTTAGTTCCGGGAAATTGAACAATGCTATGAAGAAGGAGGTGAAAACGCTATCTACCAGCTACTTCGAAAATGATGGTAATAATAATTTCATTTGCCATGTTCTCCCTGCAACCGCACAGCAGTCTTCGGTCAATTCGATCGCAATTGATGATTTTAACAATGATGGTTACCTGGATTTGTTGCTTCTTGGCAATAATTATGAATTAAGTACGCAGCTGGGGAGGTTGGATGCATCTCACGGAGTTTTGTTGCTCAATGATCAGGCTGGATTTTTTCAGGAATCTGAAACCCAGAATTTTAATATTTCAGGTCCTGCCCGTGATATTAAAAAAGTGAATATCCGTGGACAGGTTCACTACGTGATAACCATTAATAATGACAAGCCGGTTTTCTTGAAAAAATAGATTGATAATGAAAACGTTTGAATTGTTTATTTGGGGTGTATTTATTTTCTCTATTCTATCCTGTGATAAAGGGGGATCCGAACTTGTGGAAATTCCATCTGAACCACTTTTTATCAAGCGCTCTTCGGATGAAACGGGGATTTCATTCATCAATAAAATTGAGAATCAAAAGAATTTCAACATTTTCAAATACAGAAATTTTTATAATGGGGGTGGTGTAGCCATTGGTGATATTAATAACGATGGCTTACCGGATATATTCTTTACTGCTAACATGGACAAGAATCGTCTTTACCTTAATAAGGGAAATTTTAAATTTGAAGACATTACCGATAGCGCAGGTGTAGGTGGCAATAAGCCATGGAATACAGGAGTGCTCATGGTTGATGTTAACCATGATGGTTTCTTGGATATTTATGTGAGCAATGCGGGAAACATGCAAGGGAATAATCATGAAAATGATCTTTACATCAATAATGGTGATTTGACCTTTACCGAAAGGGCGAAGGAGTACAATTTAGCCACTAGCGGCTTTTCTACCCATGCTACTTTTTTTGACTACGATAAAGATGGCGACCTTGATGCTTATCTGCTCAACAACAGTAACATACCGGTGAGTAGCCTTGGTTATGCTTCTGATCGGGAAAAGAGAGCCAGCGATTGGGAGGAAGTTCCTGAAATCTTTCGAGGTGTGGGTGATGTGTTGCTTCGTAATGACAATGGAAAATTTGTAGATGTAAGTGAGCAGGCAGGTATCTATGGAAGTTTAATTGGTTTTGGTTTGGGTGTTTTCGTATCCGATATTAACAACGACACATATCCTGATATCTATGTAACAAATGATTTTTATGAAAGGGATTACTTGTATATCAACCAAAAGGATGGAACTTTTTCTGAAGAGATAAAAAATTGGACATCCCACCTATGCCTCTCTGCCATGGGTGTGGATATGGCCGACATTAATAACGATGGGCTTATTGATATTTTCATCACCGATATGATGCCTGAAAAAGAAGAAAGAATTAAAAGTGTAATGCAATTTGATAGTTACGATGTCTTTAAGCTTAAGCAAAGCAGGGACTTTTATCAACAGTATATACAAAATACATTACAGGTGAACAATGGCAATAATACCTTTTCTGAAATTGCCTATTATAGTGGTATCGCAAAAACGGACTGGAGTTGGGCTGGTTTGATGTTCGACATGGATAACGACGGATACAAAGATATCTACGTCACCAACGGTATTATTCATGATTTGACAGATATTGATTTTGTTGATTTTTTTGCCAACGAGGTAGTTCAAAACACAGTACTGACAGGTGAAAAAAAGGAAATTAGTACGATCATTGACAAAATGCCATCTGTACCACTTCCAAACTATGCATACAGAAATAATAAGGATCTGACTTTTAAAAATACCACTAAGGAATGGGGTTTAGATATTCCAAGTTTTTCCAACGGCTGTGCTTATGGAGACCTGGATGGAGATGGAGACTTGGATTTGGTGGTGAATAATGTAAACATGGAATCGTTTGTCTTTGAAAATCGCAGCCGACAAATCACAAACAACCATTATATTCAATTTCAATTAAAGGGCGAGGGAGGTAATACATTTGCCATTGGGGCTACAATAAAATTATTTATTGGCGGCAGTACTATTTTACAAGAATTAATGCCTTCACGAGGATTTCAATCATCGATGGATTATATCATGACGATTGGGGTAGGCGAAGCAGTAACAGTTGATTCGGTCACAGTACTTTGGCCAGACAACAAAATAACCACATTAAAGAATGTAAAGACGGATCAAAAATTGGTGCTTTTGCAAAAGGATGCTACTGGCCCGAAGTTGGTTAAGGCAAACAAGGCTGTCCCAACATTTTTTAAAGCTGTTGAGGATCAGATTCTTCCGAGTCACAAGGAAGATGTATTTAATGATTTTGATCAGGAAGGCCTTATTGTTTCGCAGTTGTCGAAAGAGGGACCCGCTTTAGCTATTGGCGATATCGACAATGATGGAAATGAAGATATTTTTATAGGTGGAGCAAAAGGTCAGGCGGGGACCATTTACCTGCATCAGGCTGGCGGCAAACTCAAGATTAAAACCAATAAGGCATTTACAGTGGATGCATCGTACGAAGATACTGCGGCTTCTTTTTTTGATGCTGATGGAGATGGAGATTTGGACTTGGCTATTGGAACAGGTGGAAATAATGCCAATGAGAAGGATAGCTATGGAACTCGTTTATATATTAATAATGGCAAGGGAGAGTTCTCCAGATCCGAGAATCAACTGCCATCCGCTAAATCCAATATATCCGTAATCTCACCATTTGATTTTGACGGTGATGGTGATATAGACTTGTTTGTAGGTTCAAGAAGTGTGCCCGGTGTTTATGGTGTAAACCCACAGCATGTACTAATGATCAATAATGGAGACGGGTCGTTTACCGATGGCACTGAACGATACGCTTATGATTTGAAAGATGCTGGAATGGTAACTGATGCAAAATGGTTAGACGTGGATGGTGACGGTAAGATGGATTTGGTTACCGTATCGGAGTGGGGTTCCCCATTGATTTTCAAGAATTCGGGACGAAGGCTTGAAAGATGGAATACCAGTCTTGATTCCTTACAGGGCTGGTGGAAAGTCATTGAGTTTGAAGACCTGGATGGTGATGGGGACCAGGACTTGATTCTGGGAAACAACGGGTTGAATAGCCCCTATACTGGGACAAAGGAAAATCCAATGAAATTATGGATCAATGATTTTGATGAAAATGGAACAATAGAACAAATCACCACCACACATTATGATAATGGCGATTACCCTATTCATATGAGAAAGGAATTGACGGCTCAATTACCAAGCTTAAAAAAGCATAATCTGAAAGCTTCAGATTATGCAAAGAGAACCATTCAGCAATTGTTTGCACCCGAAATTGTAAATAACTCGCTTGTAAAGGAAATCAATATATCGGAGTCTATTATAGCGATTAATAATGGAAACGGGAGGTTTTCCATAATTAAACTACCTGACCGTGTTCAATGGTCATGCGTCTGTGGTATATTTTGCACTGATGTAAATGATGACGGCAACATGGATATCGTAATGGGCGGAAACAACTATAATTTTAAACCTCAATATTCGAGACTTGATGCAAGTTTTGGTCATGTACTCTTGGGTGATGGTAACCTGGGATTTGAATGGCAAGATTACAGTAAAAGCGGATTTTTTGTTCGGGATGAAATCCGTCATTTAAAAATGTTCCGGGATAAGTCGGGAAGGAAGTTTGTGTTTGCGGCAATTAACAACGGAGAGCCACAAGTATTCGAGCATAACGATTGACTAGAGAATGAAATTTAGAATTCAGCAGTTAGGTATTTCTATTGTTATCCTGTTGTTGTCATTTACCTCGTGCAATAACCGTGAAAGACTATTTAGAAAAATTGATCAAAACGATTCCGGAATATCATTTGAGAACAAACTCACGCCTACGGAAGACTTTAATATTATAGACTACCTGTACTTCTATAATGGGGGAGGTATAGCCATCGGTGACATTAATGGAGATAATCTACCGGACTTGTTTTTCTCCGGTAATCAGGTGAAGAACAAACTGTACCTCAATAAAGGAAATTTGAAATTTGAAGACATTACAGCACAGGCCGGAGTAGAAGGTAAAAGCACATGGAATACAGGAAGCGTGATGGCCGACGTAAATGGTGATGGTTTATTGGATATTTATGTTTGCGCTGTGGTTGGTTTGAAAAACTTACGCGGCCATAATGAACTATTCATAAATAATGGAGATAATACATTTAGTGAAAAGTCGGCAGACTATGGATTGGATTTTGATACGTATAGTTCGTCAGTCGTATTTTTTGATTATGATTTGGATGGAGATTTGGATATGTATTTACTAAACCATGCGATTCATACATCAGGTTCATTTGGTAATGCACACCTACGCAATGAAAGAAATTATGAATCGGGCGATAAACTACTACGCAATGATGGTAATAAATTCGTTGATGTAAGTGAAGAAGCTGGAATCTATGGAGGCAGAAATGGGTATGGATTGGGCATATCAATTGCAGATTTTAACCTCGATGGCTATCCGGATATTTATGTAGGCAACGATTTTCATGAAGATGATTATTACTACATCAACAATGGCGATGGAAGCTTCACTGAAGCGGGAAGGAATTCGCTTACATACACCAGTCGCTTTTCAATGGGAAACGATGTTGCTGATATTAATCATGATGGATTTCCAGATTTGATAACATTGGATATGTTGCCTGAAGATGAAGCCGTATTAAAGAGGTCGGAAGGCGATGAGGGCATTAACACGCTGAATATGCGGATAAAGCAATATGGCTATCGCTATCAATTTGTTCGCAATATGTTACATATAAATCAGGGTGATGGGACATTTGTGGAGACAGGTTTAATGAGTGGTGTCGCTGCTACTGATTGGAGTTGGAGTGCCTTGTTTTCTGATTTTGATCAGGATGGCAATCAGGATTTATTTGTTTCTAATGGAATACCAAAAAGGCCAAATGATTTGGACTATATTAAATTTGTCTCCAGTGAGCAGGTGGTCAATAAGATGGGTTTGACAAAATTAGTTGACCAACAAGCTCTTTCCCTTATGCCTTCAGGAGCCGTTCAAAATTACATTTATAAAGGTTCAGGAAGTTATTCATTCGAAAATAAATCCAGTACTTGGCTACCCGATGAGATAACCTGCTCAACAGCTACTGCCATCGGAGACCTGGATAACGATGGCGATTTAGACATTATAGTAAATAATGTAGATGATAAACCAGGTATTTATATCAACCAAACCAATGAAAAGGCTGCCTACCTGAAAATCAACTTGACGTATACCGGAAAGAATCCTTACGGTATTGGTGCCAAGGTATACTCATATCACAACGGTATTTTACAGTATAAAGAGATGTATCCTATCAGGGGCTTTCAATCATCTTCTGAACCGTTGATTCACTTTGGATATGGTAAAAACCCTTTAGTTGATTCAATTATTGTTCTTTGGCCGGATGGAGTGGCTCAACGCCATCTCGATATCAAAACCAATCAAACATTAAAATTACTTTATGAGACTAATTCACCTTATAAATTTAGGTTAAAAACCTCACAGGTTGATTCTGTATTTATGCAAATTGACCCGAAAAAGATAGGCCTAAGTTATGAACATAAAGAGGATAGTTATACGGACTTCGATAGGTTGAAATTATTACCCTACCAGCAGTCAGATAAAGGGCCCGCTACTGCAATTGGAGATATTAATAATGACGGTCTTGTGGATATTTTTTTTGGTGGCTCCAAAAGAATACCCAGCCAGTTTTTTCTTCAAACCGATTTAGAGTTTAGGCTGACATCCTTTCCCTCAATTCAGAATGACTCAATCAAAGAAGATGTTGTGGCGGTTATTGAAGACTTTAATCAGGATGGAAAGTCTGATTTATACATTGGTACCGGAGGTGCGGATTTTTACAATAAGGCCGAACCACTATTAGATAGCTACTATATGTCGGTTGATACTGGTTTTTCTCTACTTGAAATAGCTGATTATTTCGAGAATGTTTCCTGCGTCAAACCCTTTGACTTCGATAACGACGGTGATTTGGATTTATTTGTTGGAAGTCAATCTGTTTCTAATGACTTTGGCAAAACGCCGAAGTCATACTTGTTGCTTAATGAAAACGGTAATTTCAAGCCAGTTCAAAATGATTTGTTTGAAAACCTTGGAATGGTTACCGATGCTATTTGGGACGATTTTGACAAAGATGGTCAGGAAGACCTGATTATTGTTGGGGAATGGATGAAGCCTGTTTTTTTGAAGAATACAAATGGCGTATTTCATGAGGAAGAAATTGGAGTGAATAGTTTGAGTGGACTTTGGCAATCAATCATATCGTTTGATATAGATAAGGATGGTGACAATGACTATATCCTCGGGAATTGGGGCCTGAATTCAAAGTACAAGGCTTCGATGGAGTATCCGATGAAAATGTATTACAATGATTTTGATAACGATGGCAAGGCAGAAACTATTGTTGCAATTGAAAAGGGAGGAAAATACTTTCCATTTGAAACATTTGATATGTTAGCTGGTCAAATGGCGAGTCTTCACAAAAAATTCAACAGTTATGAGTCATTTGCCGGCAAAACAATCGAGGAGTTATTCACTAATGAAAAACTTAAAAAATCACTAATCTATGATGTTCATACGCTGGCATCTGGTTACTTATTGAATGAGAATGGTAAGTACAAATTTATTCCATTCCCCAGCGACCTCCAGCTATCACCATTATTGGCATTGTTAAAATATGATTTCGATGGTGATGGAGAGGAGGAAGTCCTCTTGGGTGGAAATTATTTTGGGGTACAACCATTTAATGGACGATTTGGATCATTCAATGGCGCAATAATAAAAAATGAAAAAAACATCCTATTAGGAAAATCAATCGGACTTAATTTCTGGAATCAATCGATCCGCCATTTGAACGTGGTTAATGTAAATGGTATCGATCTTTTAGTGGTAACAATAAACAATGGAAAAGTGCAGGTATACGAGATTAAGAAATAAATGAGGATTGTGTTAACCATATTTTTATTAGTTGGACTGACAGTTTTGGGTTGGTATCTATTTTTTAAACCATTTGAGTTTCAAGTTAATTTGAAAGCAATAACGCTGCCTGGAGATATTATCCAAACAATACGGATATGGGATCGTTCGATGGAGAATTCACGCATTATAGAGGTTGATTCACTAAGTGGTTTGAGTCAGAAAATAGTATGGAATAACAGGACTTACAATTATGATTGGCATTTTGATGTTAATGATAGCACAACGACAGATGTTAAAATTAAGATTTCAGAACCTGGAAATACCATCGCTAATAAATTGTTGGTACCCTTTAGCAATCAACCCATTGAACAAGATGCAAGGGAAGTTTCATTGACGTTTTTAGATATTATGAGAACGCACCTTAAGATTACAAGTGTAAAGATAGATGGTGAAACGAAATTGCCTCCGTTGTTTTGTGCCTGCACCACCCTCGAAACGAAACAAGTGGATAAAGCTATTGGGATGATGAGGGATTATAACCTCTTAACTTCTTTTATCAGTGAATTTGAATTAGAGGTGTCAGGACCTCCTATTGTTAAACTATTGGACTGGAATCATAACCTTGGAACGCTAAAATTTGATTTCTGTTTTCCGATAATAAAAACTGATTCACTTCCTCGGATCTCAGAGATTAGTTATAAAGAAATTAGAGAAGATAAAGTATTAAAGGCAACTTATCATGGCAATTATATCACTTCGGACAGGGCCTGGTATTCATTAATTTACCATGCTCAAACTAATGGTTATCAAATGAAAGGCTTGCCAATTGAATACTTCTACAATAATCCAAATCTTGGATCAGATGAACATACCTGGAAGGCAGAAATATTTTTACCAATAAGATAATGCTATTTATGAGACAAATCATTTTTCTTTTAATTGTATTGGGTGGATATCAGGTTGCTTTAGCCCAGGACAACGCCAATTCTCCATGGCATATTCAGACTCAGGATATCGATCCAAATAATTACTATGGCATCACGGTAGCCAATGGTATGGTTGGACTCATTTCTTCACACGAACCAATGAAGGTAGCTGATGTTGTGCTCAATGGGGTCTATGACAACTATCAGCGGGGAAGGGTCTCTAACATTCTCAAGACATTCAACCATGTAAACATGGAGTTAGATGTAAATGGTGTGCGTGTTGGCGTAAAAGACATCTCCAATTACAAACAAGTGTTGGATATGCAAAATGCGATCCTCACCACCACATTTTCCGTGAGGAATCAACTGGATGTAAAGCATGAAATGATTTCATTAAGGCATTTACCTTTTACTTCGATGATTCTCATTGAACTAACCGCAAAAGTTGACCTTGAGGTAAGCCCTATTACTAAAATTGAGTCGCCCGATCATTTGCGCGATGTCAGAAACTACTATGCTGAAATAGACAGGCCTCATGTGCTGATCCCCCTGATGACTTCAGTGGCAGAAAGCCCAACTGGTCAGTACAAGCTGGCAGCATCCAGTAGTTTTATTTTTCCTGAAGCACATGGTGCTGAGCCAAAAGTAATTCACGAGGATTGGGATTTTAACATGCACCTCGCCAAGTTCAAAAAGAAATTAAAGAAAGGTGAAACCTATAAGTTTGCTTTGGTGGCATCAACCGTTTCAAGTGAGCACTACGCTGATCCATTCAACGAAGCAGAACGTCTTACCATCTTTGCACGACTGGAAGGAAATGAAAGGTTGCTGAAAAATCATAAGGCAGCATGGGCTGAACTCTGGAAAAGTGATATTGTAATATCAGGCGATGTTCAAACCCAGAAGGAAATCCGTTCCGCGCTGTATCATCTTTACTCATTTGCCAGAGCCGGAACCAGTTATAGTTTGTCACCGATGGGTTTATCAGGTCTTGGATATAATGGCCATGTGTTTTGGGATACTGAATTATGGATGTATCCACCCTTGCTGATGTTACAACCTGATATAGCAAAGTCATTGTTGGATTATCGTTTTGAAAGACTGGAGGCAGCGAAAAGTAATGCATTTGCGCATGGGTATAAGGGAGCCATGTTCCCATGGGAATCAGCAGATGATGGATCGGAAGACACACCTGTGTGGGCATTAACGGGGCCATTCGAACATCACATATCCGGTTGTATTGCATGGGCTTTCTGGAAGTACTATCAGGTAACGGGAGATAAGGAATGGTTGCGAACAAAGGGTTATATTGTATTAAAGGAAGTTGCAGACTTTTGGTCGAGCAGGGTAGAAAGGAATGGGCCTGGACAATATGATATTAATAATGTGGTAGGAGCAAACGAATGGGAGGAGAATATCGACAACAATGCATTTACCAATGGAGTTGCCATCCTATCCTTGCGGTACGCTGACCAAGCTGCTAAGGTATTAGGACTCCCATCAAACCCGGATTGGACTCATGTAGCCGACAATATTCCAATTCTAAAATTTCCTGATGGGGTCACACGTGAGAATGCTTCCTATAATGGAGTAATGATAAAGCAGGCTGATGTGAACCTGTTATCTTATCCGTTGGATATGGTCAAAGAGAAAGATCAGGTGGTGAAAGATCTGAAGTACTACGAAAC